>JAEDMI010000320.1 GCA_016303085.1 Acetatifactor sp. | reverse complement strand
CAGAAATATGTACCGTGAGCAGAAACTGCCGGAGGAGGTGGCAGCTTACAGGCAGCCGGTGAACTACGAGGAACTGGTGGGAGATATGACTCTGAATAAGCTCCATGAGATATTTAAATCCATTGTGCGGAAACAGGAGGATAAAATCGACCCTATCCGAAGCCAGTATGGAAATATTGAGAAGGAAGAGGTGGATATGGAGGCAAAAATGCTCTATGTGGAAGCTTACGCCAGGGAGCACAAGAGTTTCAGTTTCCGTAACCTGTTGCAAAAACAGTCCAGTAAGATGGAGGTCATTGTAACCTTCCTGATTATTCTGGAACTGATGAAAACGGGGAAGATTTTCATCAGCCAGGAAAACATATTTGACGATATTTTAATTACCTCCAAGTGAACTTTATCATGCAAAAGAATGTCAAAGGCGGACATAATTTCCGATAGCAGCTTACACCGCCGGTGTGTTATGATGATTACAAGAAAACCAGAAGTGAGGATAGAAAATGGAGCGTACTAAGGCAGAGGCCGTTATAGAAGCTGTCTTGTTTACCATGGGGGAGTCTGTGGAAATTACCAGACTTGCCGATGTGATAGAAGAAGATGTTAAGACAACAAAAGAGATACTGAAGGGTATGAAGGAGCGCTACGAACAGGAGGACAGAGGCATCGCACTGACGCAGTTCGACAATGCGGTACAGCTTTGTACAAAGGCGGAAATGTACGAATACCTGATTAAGATTGCAAAGGCTCCCAGAAAGATGACACTGACCGACACGGTGCTGGAGACCCTTTCCATCATCGCCTACAAACAGCCTGTTACCAGAATCGAGATAGAGCGTGTCAGAGGCGTAAGTTGTGACCATGCAATCAATAAGCTGTTGGAGTACGATCTCATCACGGAACTGGGACGTCTGGATGCCCCGGGAAGACCGCTGCTCTTCGGTACTACGGAACAATTCCTACGCTGCTTTGGCGTAAAGAGTCTGGAGGAGTTGCCGGAATTAAATCCGGTGCAGATGGAGGAATTCAAGCAACAGGCAGAAGCGGAAGTGCAGCTTCAGCTGGATATTTAGAAAGTAAGCCTCATATATTATTGTAAATCCATGCTTTACAGGATGAAAATGCGGATGAAAAAAATAATATGGGGCTTTTTTTGCGCCCTTTTTTTGACGGTTCAACTCACTGCACGGGCAGAAGAAGCGGAAGAGGAGATTTCTCTCTATGCTACGGCGGCGGTGTTGATGGATGCAGATACGGGGAGAGTGCTGTACGGTAAGAATGCGTATACTCCCATGGCTATGGCCAGCACCACGAAGATCATGACATGTATCATAGTGCTGGAAAACGCTTCACCGGACGATTCATTGACGGTGTCTGCCTACGCTGCAGGGATGCCCAAGGTCAAACTGTATATACAAAGAGGGGAGCAATATACTGTCAGGGATTTACTCTATTCCCTGATGCTGGAGTCCCACAATGATTCTGCGGTGGCATTGGCGGAACACGTTGGCAGAAGGTTCCTGGAGTCGGAGTTGGCAGAAAAGCCGGTGGAGGAATATACGGCGGAGGAGAGTAAACGCGCGGTGGAAGCCTTTGCAAGACTGATGAATGAAAAAGCCGTGGAGCTTGGCTGCAGGGACAGTTGGTTTATTACGCCAAACGGTCTGGACGCCACCCAGGAATTCGTTTTGAAGGACGGTACGGTAATGCAGAAAGAGCATTGCACAACTGCCGCGGAACTGGCACGGATTATGTCCTATTGCATCGGAGAATCGCCGCAAAAGGAGACTTTTCTGGAAATCACACGGACAGCAAATTATTGCTTTTCTGCCAATGGGCGCAGCTTTTCCTGCGTAAACCACAATGCGTTCTTGAATATGATGGATGGAGCACTCAGTGGGAAAACGGGCTTTACCAACAAGGCAGGCTATTGTTATGTGGGCTCTCTTCGGAGGGACGACAGAACCTTTGTGGTGGCGCTTCTGGCATGCGGCTGGCCCAACAACAAGGGTTACAAGTGGAGTGATACCGGGAAATTGATGCAGTACGGTATAGACAATTATTTTTACAGAAGCTTTTTGGAAGAGGGAACTGTTTTTGACGAAAAAAATCTAAAACCGATTCCTGTGGAGAACGGACAGACGAATATTCTGGGAGAAACAGCATATACTGATATTGAGATATCAGACAGAAGGAGACAGGAAAATGGTAGCATGGATTTTGTGGCTGACGGAACAAATGAAAAAAATCTGGAAGGACTCCTTCTGCGAGAGGACGAAGAGATAAAAGTAGAATATCATCTGCAAAAGAGTCTGACCGCTCCGGTGGAAGCCGGAGCGGAGGTGGGAGAGATTACATACAGTGTGGGAGATACCGTCTACAGGTGTGAGAGTATTGTGGCGGTCTCCGAAGTTCCGGAAATAAATTTCGGGTGGTGTATCAGGCAGATTTTGGTACGTTTTTTCCCGTTAAATAAAAAATGACAAAAAAATGCAATTCGTTCTATACGAGTTGCATTTTTTATGCTATAATGCTTAAGACAATAATCGGGGGCATTTGGCTTGCTGTCACGAGACGGCGTTTCATTTTACCCCTGACACTAAATTGTTTGTATTTATTTATTATAAATGGAGGACTGAAAGCATGAGTACTACTTCAAAAGCGA
>JAEDMI010000319.1 GCA_016303085.1 Acetatifactor sp. | reverse complement strand
AGTATTTCAGAGTGGAGTTCATATAATTGTTGTGCATGCCGGATTTATGACAGTTTTTTTGGGAGTGATGGCCGGGCAGGCTGCTGCGGTGATGTGCTCCGGACAGACAGAGACAGCTGAAAAAATGTTTTGTGGCGGTTCATCGGTTATATTGTTTGCAGCGCTGTCACTCTATTTTTCCAGAATGCTGATTCTGGCAGGGAAAAAATATTTTGTCATGGTTGCTCTTGCCGCTGCCGATGTGGTTTATGCGGTGACTGTGACGGTGTCGCTCAATACCGGAAAAACAGGGATTTTATCTCTGATTTACGGAGGAGTGGCAGGAAGTGCCGTGCTCTGCATTGTTCTGGGTACCCTTACATACAGACAGCTTAGACAGCGCGTTGACTGGCTTCAGGTTTTGATTGTGCCTGTGGCGGCTGCCTGTGTTGCCGGACTTTTGGGAATGTTACTGGGCAAAGTGCTTACACCTCACGTGGGGAATTTGATCTCACTGCTGGTATGTCTGGTGATTTCCGGCGCATTGTATTGGGCAGGGCTTCTGCTGCTCCGGAATTTCAGAGAGCAGGAGCTGGAGGTAATTCCGGGAGGGCGGTTTATCAATGCTCTGGGACAGATGCTTCATGTATTGTAGAAGAAAAGAGGTATATTTTTCCGAAAAAAGCTGATACTGATTGCAAAAGGATGGTTATTGGTGTGAAATTTGTAAAAGGTATCGGCTTATTTTTTGTTTATCCCATGGTTTTACTGGGAGTGGGATTTTATGCAGGAGTTTGTGCCTCTCATTTCTTTTATCCGGGAGAACAGACCCGGAGGCTCTACTATGAGCCGGAAAATACGGAAATTCCTTCGTCGGAAGACAAGGAAGAGCCGGGTCTTCAACCTGAGCAGCGTTTCCGGGAGGGGGATGACTGCATGGATTACGAGAGCGCGCGTAAAACAGATTCTATATTGCTGGAGGCAGCTTCCGCCTCCGAAACACTGAGTGTAGAGACGGAATATGTGCTGGAGGAGCGGGACATTGACGGGAAAACCACGGTGGAAACCAAATGGAAGTTGCCGGACAAATATGTGGGAATGAACAGGGACCAGTTTTTGGAAGCCATGGAACTCTACGAGGCTTTCCCTCCGCTTTCTGAGATGGAGCGCGGCTTTGTCAGCCTTGAAGTGCTTTCTTTTTCCAGAGAGCGTGTGGTAGTGCAGATGAACTACCGGTATATTCAGCCGAGTATGGGCTTTTATCTGGCAGTCTATAACAATGAAGTCCTTGTCTATCTGGAGGACAGGGAGACGGTTTACATTGAGACGGAAATTATGCTGGAGCAGCTTCCCGAACCGCTGCAACAGGAAATTATTGATATGAAGTGGCTGGAGAACGAAGAGGAACTTTACGATTTTCTGGAGACTTATTCCAGCTGATTTATGTGCCGTTGAAACGGCAGAATGTGAGGAAGGATGAAACGAACAATCGGAATCGTTGGAGGCGGTGCCGCAGGTATGACTGCAGCCATTGCCGCTGCCGGTCAGGGCGCCGGGGTAACTCTGTTTGAGGGCAACGAAAGGCTGGGGAAAAAAATTTTGTCCACCGGTAACGGAAAATGCAATCTGGGAAACATGGACATGAGTATCGAAAAATACGGTACAAAAAATCCGGAACTGCTACAGACATATCTGGAGAGATTCGGAACAAATGAGACAATGGAGTTTTTTCGCAGCATTGGCCTTTTGGTAAAGCAGAAAAACGGATATTTGTATCCGGTCAGTGAACAGGCTTCCTCCGTACTGGATGCCCTTCGCTTTGAAATCGACAGGAATACTGGGATTTGTGTTAAAACAGGATGTCGCATTGACAGAATAGAGCGGGATAAAAAGAGAAATTGTATCAGGGTGTGGAGTGGAAAGGAAGCTTTCTGCTTTGACAGGGTGATTCTCGCCTGCGGAGGAAAAGCGGCGCCCGGAACAGGCTCAGACGGAAGCGGCTATAAGCTGGCACAGATGCTGGGGCATGGTCTTGTTCCTGTGGTTCCGGCACTGGTTCAGCTGAAATGTCGTGAGGATTGGCTGAAATCAATAGCCGGGGTCAGAGCGGACGCGGAGATAACGTTGATAAAAAACGGCAGGAAGGAAACCGTGGAACGGGGTGAACTTCAACTGACGGACTACGGTATCTCCGGAATTCCGGTCTTTCAGATCAGCCGAAAGGTCGGCTACATATTGCGGGAGCAAAGTGAGGCAGAGATAAGGATAGACTTTATGCCGGATTATGTAAGAGAAGGCTTTGCAGAGAATCTGATGAGGGCGAGAATCCCTCTGGAGGCATGCAATACCGTGGAGGAATACTTTACGGGTATGCTGAATAAAAAGTTGATGACTCTGTTTATCAAACTGGCGGGGTTAAAACCTACAGAGCCGGTTATCGGTACAGATGTGAAAAAAATAGTCAAGGTATATGAACTCTGCCGTGAACTGAAAGTACATGTGTATGCCGGGAACTCCTTTGAAAATGCCCAGGTATGTGCGGGAGGAATTCCACTGTGCGAGCTCACAGATAAGCTGGAATCCAAGATGGCACCCGGCGTATTTTTCGCGGGAGAAATGTTGGACGCGGACGGAAGATGCGGTGGCTATAATCTGCAGTGGGCGTGGTGCACCGGTTATCTGGCAGGAGTATAT
>JAEDMI010000318.1 GCA_016303085.1 Acetatifactor sp. | reverse complement strand
ATGCCCGGAAGCTTTGACAGCTCATTTATTAACTTGGCCAGTGGTCTCGGATACTGTCTCATTAGAATAATCCGGGAATTCCCAGTCCTCCGGTAATTTTGCTCATTTCTGTGTTGGAAACCTCTTCAATCTGTCTCATGGCTTCGTTCACTGCAGCCATTACAAGGTCCTGAAGCATCTCTACGTCGTCAGGATCTACAACGTCTTTGTCGATTGTCAGGTTTACGATTTCTCTTTTACCGTTTACTGTTACGCTAACTGCACCGCCACCTGCTGTGGTTGTAAGTTCTTTTTCCTCGATTTCAGCCTGAACAGATTCCATCTGACGCTGCATAGCCTGAACCTGCTGCAGCTGCTTCTGCATATTTCCTCCACCCATTCCAGGTGCCTTAGTCTTAGGTTTTTTTCCTGCTCTCATTCCTCTTCCCATAATATTATCCTCCTATCATTTTTTACGGGTATGCCTATTCTACTTTTACGTGTATGCCTAGATTTAATTTATTTTCTACTTCTTTAGCTATCTGCTCATAGTTATGGGGCTCCTCATAGGAATCAGCCTGATCCTGAGTTTTACAAACCAGCTTAAGCCTTTTGCCCACGATTTTCTCCATGATGTCACATATCTGCTGACGGTTTTGCTCGATATATCTTAAAATAAACTCGCTCTGAGCGATAACCTTAAATTCGCTGTCATTGATGCCTGCAAGTACTGCTCCTGTCCTGATCAGGTTATAGCTTCCCTGAAGGGCTTCGCCTTCCTCGAAAACTCTTGACCAGATGTCATCCAAATCGTATTCAGGCTGTGCCGGTGTGCCTTGCTGAGTCTGTCCGGTGGAAGTTTCTCCTCCTTCCGGCTGATGGGCCCGTCCACCTGCCCCTGAACCGGATGCCGCACTCCTGCTTCCGGCCACCGATGACTTTGATGCTGAACCGCCTGCTACACCTCCCTGGCTTACGCCATAGCCTGTGCCGGGACCTGCACCTGCTCCGGTACTTCTTCCCCCTGTTCTGCTAAACTGATCATTTATGCCAAGCCCGTCTGCAATCATGACTATTGCCAGCTCCAGCAGAACTCGCGGTTGAGATGAGTATCTTGCATCATTTATGGTCTTTGATAAAGTCAGTATGGCTGAATTGATTTCCTCCAGAGAAATCCGGTTGCTTTGCTGCCTGATTTTTTCTATGTTTTCCGAAGACATGTTCAGCATATCTTCCGCATTTTTAATGTATTTGGTAATCAGCAGACTTCTGTAGTGGCTCATCCAGTCCTTCATCAGCTGCTTTACATCCTTACCGTCGGACAAAGCTTCATCAACTGCCAGTAACGAACCTGCAACATCGTGAAGAGCTACTCTTTCGGTCAGGTTTATAAAAAAATCTTCGGATACGGTTCCAAGAAATTCCAATACCGTGTCTCTGTCCAGTCTGGTATCTCCTCCGGCCAGACACTGATCCAGTATGCTCAAACCGTCTCGAACGGATCCGTCTGCATTGGCTGCAAGAAGCCTCAAAGCGCTTTCAGTTATTTCTATTCCCTTAGCCCTGCAGATTTCTCCCATGTGATCTATCAAAACCTTTTCAGGTACTCTCTTAAAGTCAAGCCTCATGCATCTGGAAAGTATAGTCTGTGGCAGCTTCTGAGGGTCTGTAGTTGCAAGAATGAACATGACATTCTCAGGTGGTTCCTCCAAGGTTTTCAAAAGAGCGTTGTACGCACCTGTAGACAGCATGTGCACCTCGTCTATTATGTACACCTTCTTTCTGCCTACTGCAGGAGGATATTTTACGCTTTCACGAAGCTCACGAATGTTTTCCACACCATTGTTAGATGCCGCGTCTATTTCGATTACATCCATGAAGGTGCCTTCTTTAATAGCCATACAGTTGGCACAATGCCCACATGGTGTTTCTCCATCTGAGTCGGCCTCCAGACAGTTTACCGCCTTAGCCAGAATTCTGGCCGTAGTAGTCTTACCCGTTCCGCGGGTTCCGCAAAACAGATAGGCATGACTTACCGTACCGGTCTCAATCTGATTCTTAAGTATTTTAACAATGTGATCCTGCCCTATAACTTCAGAGAAAATCTCAGGTCTCTGAGTTCTGTATAACGCTGTGTACATTTTCCCTCCATAGGTAATAAAATTGCCCTTGTATAGCTCCACCGGCGTTGGAGAAGGCTTATCTGCGGCACATAAGAACCTCCGCTTATTGCTGCTTCCTTCCGGACCTGACAAGGTTCACGGTGTCTCATTGCGCAGGACCCAAACCATACCAAGCGGAGCTATATAAGGGCAATTTTCAATTGTCATCTTAACTATTATATTGTTTTTTTGTAGCTGTGTCAACAAATTATCTTGTATAGTTCGTCGGCATCAGGTGGAGCTATGGCGGCTTTCTTTCCTTCAGCGTCGATCATGGTCAGGCCTTCCTCTTCAGCTCTTATCTGTCCGATACAGCTTACATCTATTCCCGCTGCCTGAATTTCCGCCATAATCTGATTCTTCTTTTCAGGTTCCGCGATAATAAGCATGCATCCGCTGGAAATTAATCGTAAATAGTCGATATGATAATAATCTGCTATTTTCAGAGTCACAGGGTCCACATCTACGGCTTCCAATTCAACCTGCGCTCCTAATCCGGCAATGTGACACATCTCCCAGATTGCACCGAGAATTC
>JAEDMI010000317.1 GCA_016303085.1 Acetatifactor sp. | reverse complement strand
AAGATGGTTCTTTGCAAAGAAGCTGCTCTTACAAGAAAAACATAGCCGCAGTATTCAAAGCAGGGCTTAACTGGAAAGCTGCCCAGTGCCGGAAGGTGCTCAGTTTCCTTCCTGTGCTAAGGGAAAGCCGAAAAAATATCCAGTATCTTACGCAGGACGAGGTCAGGCTTCTACGGGAAACGGCAGAAAAAGACGAAGTTTCCGCACGTAATCGGGCGATTCTACTTCTGCTCCTTTTTACGGGACTTCGCGGGTGTGACATCGCCGACCTTACTTTCCATTCCATTGACTGGGAAAATGAACGGATACTGGTCACACAGCAGAAAACATCCGTACCCTTAGAACTTCCTCTTTCTGTTGTTGTAGGGAATGCCATATATGATTACCTGAAATCGGAAAGGCCGGATACCGGCTGTCCCCGCCTGTTCCTGACAGAAACGCATCCTTTTTCTCCATTGTCCACCCAGGGAATTGCAAACATCGTAGCAAAAATCTGTCGGATTGCAGGAGTGCGGCAGAAGCCAGGAGACAGGAAAGGGACACACATCTTCCGGCACAACCTGGCATCCTCTATGCTGGAAAACGGTGTACCGCAGCCTGT
This sequence comes from Acetatifactor sp., assembly GCA_016303085.1. Taxonomy (GTDB): domain Bacteria; phylum Bacillota; class Clostridia; order Lachnospirales; family Lachnospiraceae; genus Acetatifactor. The sequence continues at coordinate 2,077 of JAEDMI010000317.1, read as the reverse complement.
GATCACACAGACTCTCGGACATACAGCCCCGGATTCCCTTGAGCCTTATCTAAGGGCAGATTTTGTACATTTAAAGGAATGCGCCCTGAGCGTGGAACAGTTCCCCCTGGCAAAGGAGGTGCTGTCCATATGAAAGAATTCCGTTCGTTCCTTTCCCCACAGATCCATAGCTTTATAAGGTACCGGCAGGCATCCCAGCGATGAAATGATTCTTCCTATGAGGAAAACCTGACGTTGTTTGACCATTACTGCCACGCGAATGATCCGTGTGCTACCGCACTGACACAGGAAATGGTTGACGGCTGGTGCCGGAAGCGGAGGACGGAAACTAACAACTCCTGCAGGTCGAGGATCTATGTGGTAGACAGCTTCGTCCGTTTTCTGAACATGCGGGGCTTGTCCAATGTCCAGCCTCCGCAGATTCCCCGGAAAGAAAGGCGGAGATACCTCCCACATGCCTTTACAGAGGAAGAACTTATCCGGTTTTTCCATGAATGTGACAGCATACCGGTCATCAATAACAGAAAAGAAACCATTATAAGAAAAATGTCGGTCCCTGTGTTTTTCAGGCTTCTTTACAGCAGTGGAATCCGTACAAATGAAGCCCGGCTGCTCCTCAGGAAAAATGTGGATCTGGGGAGAGGGATACTGGATATCCAGTATTCCAAGGGACATAACCAGCATTACATTGTTTTGCACGATTCTATGCTAGAGATCATGCGCAGATATGATGCAGCCATTAACAGTATCGTGCCGGAAAGGGAATATTTCTTCCCTTCCATAAGGAATTCCCATTTCAACCGGGGATGGGTAACAAAAAATTTCAACCTGTTATGGCGCAAAGCCAATACGTCCCACGCCACCGCCTACGAATTCCGCCACCATTATGCTGTAACAAACCTCAACCAATGGACAGGCTATGGTTTTGGATTCCATGACAAACTTGTATATCTGAGCAAGAGCATGGGACATACAACGCTCGAAAGCACAAAATACTACTATTCCATTGTTCCCGGTCTTTCAGAGATCATAAAAGAGCAGACAGAAAACAGTTCTGAGTGGATGATACCGGAGGTGCCCCTGGATGAAGAAACCTACTAAGGAAAGTATCCGGATTGCCGGGTATATTTCAGAATTCCTGAACAACTATGTCCTGTCTCAGAAAACAGACAGCATGAACACATTGAAATCATACCGGGATACATTGGCGTTGTATCTGACATACCTCGAAGAAGAAAAAAGGTTCAATGTGGCAGCCTCAGTGCCGATGTGTTCCACCATACAGTTATAGAAGAGTGGCTTGTATGGCTGCAAAAATCGAGAAAAAACAGCCCGGATAGCTGTAATAACAGGCTGGCAGCCCTGCGTGCATTTTTAAAATATCTCAGCGGCCGTGACGCTGCTTACCTGCATCTTTATCTGGAAGCATCCGAAATTCCCCGAAGGAAATGCCTGAAAAAGAAAGTGGAGGGGCTGACCCGGGAAGCGGTAAAGGTATTAATGGAGGCTCCAGATCCCTCAAGCAAATGTGGACGCAGGGATCTGGCATTTATCATCCTCTTATACAGCACTGCCGCCCGATTGGATGAGATACTGTCGATGAAGAATAATCAACTTCATCTATCCGGCGAAAAAGCATACGTTGTCATTATCGGAAAAGGAAGCAAGATCCGCACTCTTTACCTGTTGCCAAAAGTTGTTGCACATTTAACAAGGTACTTAAGAGAGTTCCACGGGGAAACGCCTGATCCGGAGGCCTATGTTTTTTATTCGAGGAACACCGGAAGTCACGGAAAAATGACTCAGCCTGCCATCAGCAAGATGCTGAAAAAGTATGCAAAGGCAGCCCATGAAAACTGCAGAGATGTGCCACTGGATCTCCATGCCCATCAATTCAGGCATTCGAAGGCTTCTCACTGGCTGGAGGATGGAATGAATATCGTACAGATTTCCTTTTTGCTTGGCCATGAACAGCTCCAGACTACGATGATCTATCTTGACATCACAACTGAGGAGAAAGCAAAAGCACTTGCTACTTTAGAAGATGAGAACGATAAAAAAGTATCTGCAAAATGGA
>JAEDMI010000037.1 GCA_016303085.1 Acetatifactor sp. | reverse complement strand
AAAGATATCAGAGTAGACAGTGAAGCGGAGGCCATGGCGGTAAAACAGGCCTGTTCCGCTGTCGGACAGGCCAGATTGATGATGACTTATCAGAAACTGTTTGCGGAATACAACCAGGTGGCAGCCCAGATTCTGATGACGAAAAACACTATCGTGGATAATCTGAATCGATTCAATGCCAGAAATACTTTTTCCGAGCTGCTGAAAATGGGAGTGATTCCGATAGTCAACGAAAATGATACGGTTGCCACCTACGAGATTGAGATAGGAGATAACGATACCCTCTCAGCCATTGTGGCTGCGCTGGTGGAAGCGGATTTGCTGATTTTACTTTCTGATATTGACGGTTTGTATACAGATGATCCCAGAAAGAATCCCGATGCAAAATTTATTGAGCAGGTGGACGAACTGACGGATGAGCTGATGGATATGGGAAAGGCTTCCACAGGCAGCAATGTTGGAACCGGCGGTATGAATACGAAGCTGATTGCAGCCAAGATAGCCACAAAGTCCAACGTAGATATGTTGATTGCAAACAGCAGGGATATCGGTGTACTTCACAGGCTGCTGGCGGGGGAAAACGAGGGAACCCTGTTTGTAGCCGGGAATGACGAGGATTTTGACCTGCCCGGGTTCGTAGACAGATTACATAAGGAATAGAAGTGGGAGAAATTGCGCCATGAATATGGATGAGAGAATCAAACGTATTAACGAGCTTTACCATAAGTCTCAGAAGGAAGGACTTACGGAGGAGGAAAAGGAGGAGCAGGCGAAGCTTAGGAAGGAATATGTTGACAGTGTCAGAAATAATTTAAAGAGCCAGCTTGACAACATAGTGATTGAGAAGCCTGACGGCAGCCGGGTGGACCTTGGAGAAAAATACGGGAAAAAGCATGATGGAAAATAGTCCTGCAAAAGAAAAAAAAGAAATCAGAAGGCAAATGTTAATAAAGCGTGACTCGTTGAATGCAGAGGAGAGAAGGCGGGCGGCGGTTTTGCTGACTGAGCGGATACTGGGGCATCAGTGGTACTACCGTTCGGCTGTATTGCTTGCTTTTGCAAGCTACGGAAGCGAGATAGATACGGGAGAAATCATCAGGGAAGCATTAAAACAGGGGAAAAAAGTGTACTTGCCAAGAGTGATGAGTGCTGAACCGGAGCAGGAAGAATTTTATATGGATTTTTTTCGGATTTTTACCATGGATGAGCTCAGACCCGGGTATCGGGGAATTCCTGAGCCGTCCCCGGAGAGTGAAAAATATGTTTACCACAGGGAGGAAGCACCTGATACCCTGATGCTGATGCCCGGAGTAGCGTTTGACAGATACAGGAACCGTATCGGTTACGGAAAGGGCTTTTATGACAATTATCTACAGGATAAAGAGGGTCTACAGCTTAGGACCATAGGGGTTGGGTTTCAATGCCAGCTGGCGGAGCAGTTGCCCTATGACGAGAGGGATATACGTCCCTATCAGGTGATATGTGTATAGAGAGAAATATAGAGAGGCTCATAAGGGAAAGGCGGGGAATTAATTTGACGAATCTGACGGAAATGGGGAAAAAAGCTGCGGCAGCCAAACTTTATTTGCAAAAAATGACTACCGAGGAAAAGAACCGGGGATTAAAAGCTTCAGCGGAAGCCCTGTTGCAAAATACAGAAAAAATACTGGCTGAAAATCAAAAAGATATGGAAAACGCTGCTTTAAACGGCATGAGCGACGGGCTTCAGGACAGGCTGCGGCTGACACCAAAGAGAATTGAGGCTATGGCGGAAGGTCTAAATCAGGTTGCGGAGTTGCCGGACTGTATCGGCGAAGTCATGGAGGAATTTGAACGTCCCAACGGTCTGAAAATCAAAAAGGTTCGTGTTCCGATGGGAGTTATCGGCATTATTTATGAGGCGCGACCAAACGTGACGGCGGATGCTTTCGGTCTCTGCTTTAAAACAGGAAATGCTGTTATCCTGAAGGGAGGAAGCGATGCGCTGTACTCAAACATGGCAATCGTTGAGGTGCTTCGGGAGGCTTTGGAAAACTGTGGATTTTCCGGGGATGCATTGCAGCTCATTGCTGACACCGACAGACAGGTGACGGTGGAATTCATGAAATTGAAGGAATATGTGGATGTGCTGATTCCCAGAGGCAGCGCAAGGTTGATTCAGAGCGTTGTGAATAACAGCACTATCCCTGTGATAGAGACAGGAACCGGAAACTGTCATGTATATGTGGATAAAGCAGCCGATTTGGATATGGCGGCAAAGATTGTCCATAATGCCAAGACCCAAAGAATCGGTGTATGCAACGCCTGTGAGTCCCTGGTGGTACACAGTGAAGTACGGGAGCGTTTTCTGCCGAAACTGGCAGAACTGCTGGCACCAAAAAACGTGGAGCTTCGCGGAGATGAGCGGGTGCAGGAGATATTGAAGGACTGCGTTCCTGCCACGGAGGAGGATTACGGCAGGGAATATCTTGACTATATTCTTTCACTGAAAACAGTGGACAGCCTGGAGGAAGCAATTGCTCATATCAACAAATATAATACCAAACATTCCGAGTGTATTGTGACAGAGGATGAAACAGCTGCCGTGAAGTTCCTGAATGAAATTGATGCAGCCTGCGTCTATTGGAATGCATCCACCCGATTTACGGACGGCTTTGAATTCGGCTTCGGTGCGGAAATCGGAATCAGTACGCAGAAGCTTCATGCCAGAGGTCCCATGGGCTTAAAGGAATTGACCTCCTATAAATACGCGATTTATGGAAACGGACAGGTCAGGGGTTGATTTTTTGCAAAATTGTGCTATGATAGTAAAAATTAAAATCGGAGACGGATGAAGGCGCATGTAAAAACGCCGGGAGGAAGATTTCATGAAAGAGATTAACGGAAGTATCTGGCACAGTATCAGCACACAGAGGGTTACCCCTACCGATTTTATCTGTGTGATTGAGATTTCCAAAGGAAGTAAAAATAAATATGAACTTGACAAGGAGACGGGATTTTTAATTCTGGATCGCATTTTGCATACATCCACCCACTATCCCGCAAACTATGGTTTTATTCCCCGCACCTACGGAGATGACGGCGACCCTCTGGATGTACTGCTTTTGTGTTCCGAGCCAATTCAGCCCATGACACTTGTACGTGCTTATCCTATTGGCGTTATTTCCATGCTGGACAACGGAAAAAACGATGAAAAGATAATTGCGGTTCCCTTCAATGACCCTTATTATAACAATTATAAGGATATTTCCGAACTGCCGCCTCATGTGGTGGAGGAGATGGAGCATTTCTTTACGGTATATAAGGCACTGGAAAACAAGACCACCGCGGTGAACGAGAAAGGCAACCGTGATGAGGCTGTGGAGGTTATCAAAAAGTGTCTTGACAACTACATTAATACTTTTATCAAGAGCTGGTAGGAGTCTTTACAGACTCCTTTTTTTGTACTATAATACAGTAGAAAATGATAATCATTATCAACAAAGAAGGGCTGAATAAAATGACACTATATGAGGCAAAAAAGGGAGAAAGCTATCGCATAGAAGGTCTGTTTGTGGAACCCGGTATTACAAGGAGACTTCAGGCGCTGGGCTTAAATGACGGTACGGTGGTAAATATTATAAACAGAAAGAAGAGAGGGGCTTTGATTATACGGGTCAGAGGAACCAGACTTGCGCTGGGAAAGCATATTTCCTCAAATATTGAAATCACTGAACAGGATTCCCGTTCAGCAACGGAAGAGAAACACGAAGAAAGGAACGGGGATAAGAAATGAGCAGTACAAAAGGAAAAAAGCATATCAATGTAGCCTGTATCGGTAATCCGAACTGCGGAAAAACGACGCTCTTCAACGCACTGACAGGTTCTAAGTTGAAGGTGGCAAACTGGCCCGGGGTAACGGTGGAACGCTTTGAGGGAGAAACAAGCTATGAGGATGTGGATATCACTCTGATTGATACACCCGGAATCTATTCTCTTACCTGTTATACCATAGAGGAGAAAGTGACGAGAAAATGTGCCATGGACGATGATATTGACGTCATCATCAACGTTGTGGATGCCTCCTCTCTGGAACGAAATCTGTATCTGACCTTACAGCTTCTGGAGCTGGGTAAACCCGTTGTGGTGGCACTGAACATGATGGATATTGTGAAGGAGAGGGGCATGGAAATTGATATGCATCGTCTCCCGGAAATGCTGGGTAATGTGCCTGTTGTACCGGTGTCTGCCGCAAAGCGTACCGGACTTGACATTCTGCTCCATGCGGTGATTCATCACTATGAGGAGGGGATGGAAGAATATATTCTGGATTATCCCCCTGAGATTGAGGAGAAAATCGGCAAGCTGGAGGTGATGATGCAGGCGCATTATCCTACACACTCATCCGTACGATGGCATGCCATTAAGCTTCTGGAAGATGACGAGGAAGTTAAGAATGAGCATCCCATCTCCGTTGTGAATGTAGTGGACCGAAGCTATGAGAAGGAGATTATTCAATGCAAGTATACTTATATTGAAAAGGTGGTGGGAGAAACACTGTTCCATAAGAGCAGAAAGGCGGCCTCCACGGATAAGATTGACAGGTTACTGACCCATCCTGTCTGGGGAATTCCCATGTTCCTGCTGATTATGTGTTTTGTTTTTTTCTTAACCTTTACTGTGGGAGATGCGCTGAAGGGCGTATTTGAGGAAGGGCTTGCCCTGATTTCCGACACTGCGTCCGGGGGATTGGAGGCCATCGGTGTGGCGCCATGGTTAAAGTCTCTGATTGTGGACGGAATTATTGCGGGTGTGGGCGGAATCCTCACCTTCATTCCCAATATTTTTATACTGTTCCTTGCGCTGGCAATTCTGGAGGACAGCGGTTATATGGCAAGGGTTGCTTATGTGATGGACTCTGTCATGGGAAAGGTGGGGTTATCAGGAAAAGCTTTCCTGCCCATGATTCTGGGATTTGGTTGTACAGTGCCCGCGGTCATGGCCACAAGAGCCCTGGAGACGGAGCATGACAGGCGAAAGACCATGTTGGTGACGCCCTTTATGTCCTGTTCCGCCAGACTGCCGATTTACGTTTTGTTCTCAGAGATGTTTTTCCCGGAGCATCCCGCACCGGTGGCCTTTTCCATGTATGTCATCGGCATGGTGATTGCCATTCTGGCGGCACTGGTTATCAATCGACTGGAAAAAGGTAAAATCAACGATTCCCTGCTGATTGAACTGCCGGAGTATAAACGGCCCAATGCAAGAACCATCCGTATTTATGTGTGGAATAAGCTGAAGGACTATCTGTCCAAGGCCGGCACCACCATCTTTGTGGCGTCCATTGTAATCTGGTTTATCCTGAACTTTGGGGTGAGCGGCATGGTGGACAATCCGGCGGACAGCTTCGGCGCGGTAATCGGACGGGTTTTGGTGCCTGTTCTTACTCCTGCCGGACTGGGTATGTGGCAGATCGGGGTGGCACTGCTGTCCGGAATATCGGCAAAAGAGGTGGTTGTATCAAGCTTTGCGGTTCTCTTCGGCGTATCCAACGCAAACTCTGAGGCCGGAATGGCTGCGATTGTGGCAAATATCCAGAACTTAAACCCCGGATTCGGGCCGTTGAATGCGTATTGTCTGATGTTATTCTGCCTGCTGTATGTACCCTGCGTGGCTACGGTGGCGACAGTGAGGAAGGAGAGTGGTTCCCGAAAGTTTACGCTCGGAATGATTGCTTTTCAACTGATTCTTGCGTGGGCAGTATCCACACTGGTATTCCAAATCGGAAGTCTGTTTGTTTAGCTTGATTTTCTGATGCAAGTATGATTTAATATTCTTGTAATTTGTTAAAAAAATATCATTCAGTTGTATGTTAAGATAAACATTATGATGAGAGAAAAACAGGAGAACATTTATGAGCAGTATGAGAGGAATCGACACCCCGGTGAGGCAGCGGCGGAGAAGAGTATTCAGAGAAGTAGCAAATCTGGCATACAATTCAACCAACCTGAAGGACGATATGGAAGCTCTTCCTTATAAAATTGTGGACTATGAAGAGTCGGAATTCTGGGAGAGTGTATACCGTGACCGGGCTGTGATTCGAGAGCGTATCCGTCTTGCAATGGGTATGAGCTTAAGACCGGAGAACAGAGAACATCCCGGGCATTTGACGGAAGGGCTGGAGGAGAGTAATATTGACGAAAAATATTATGAGCCCCCGCTGATGCAGGTTATTCCCTCCGCCTGCAATGCCTGTCCCGAAAACCGTTATGAGGTGACGAATTCCTGCATGGGCTGCCTTGCTCATCCCTGTCAGAGTGTGTGCCCAAAGGATGCTATCTCTTTTAAAGACGGTAAATCATTCATAGATCAGGAAAAATGTATCAAGTGTGGGAAATGTAAGGATATCTGTCCCTACGATGCCATCTGCCACAAAGAGAGACCCTGTAAGTCAGCCTGTGGTGTAAATGCCATCAAGTCCGATAAGTTCGGAAGAGCATATATTGACAATGACATGTGTGTTTCCTGCGGTATGTGTATGGTCAGCTGTCCCTTCGGCGCGATAGCTGATAAATCCCAGATATTTCAGCTTATCCGTGCCATGCAGTCGGGACGCAAAATTATCGCTCAGGTGGCACCGGCTTTTGCGGGACAGTTCGGCCCTAAGGTGACTCCCGATATGTTTAAGACCGCTTTAAAAGAGCTGGAGTTTGCGGATGTGTATGAGACGGCTATCGGTGCGGATATGGGTTGTATGGCGGAAGCGGAACACTATGTAAAGGAGGTCGCTACCGGCAATCAGGCGTTTGCATTGACCTCCTGCTGTCCCTCATGGTCTGTCATGGCAAAGAATCTTTTCCCGGAGACCATTGATAAAATCAGTAATGAACTGACGCCCATGGTGGCAACGGCAAGGATTATCAAGCAGGAACATCCGGATGCTTCGGTAGTGTTTATCGGACCATGTGCTTCCAAGAAGCTGGAGGCAAGCCGCAGGACAGTACGTTCGGACGTGGATTTTGTCATCACCTTCGAGGAGTTGACGGGAATGTTTGAAGCAAAGGGAATCCTTTTGGATGAAATCAAAGCTATGGACGAGATGCAGGATGCCACCGGAGCCGGACGAGGTTACGGCGTTGCGGGCGGTGTGGCAAGTGCCATTGAGGAATGTATCAAGACCTATTACCCGGGAACGGAAGTTAAGATTGAACATGCGGAAAGCCTGGCAGAGTGTAAAAAAATGCTGCTGTTGGCCAAGGCTGGAAAGAAGAACGGCTGCCTGATAGAAGGTATGGCATGTCCGGGCGGTTGTGTCGCGGGAGCGGGCACCAACATAGCCATTGCACAGGCTGCTAAGGAAGTGGCGAAGTTCAAGGCGGAGGCGAAGGAGAGCGTTCCCGGCAGTCATCAGGAACTTTAAGCAAACAGAGCGATGTATGTGGCGGAAAACTTCATGTTGCACTTTTTCAAAAAAGGGACTAAAATAGTGGCTACATGGCTGTAAAAATTGTGGAAAAGAGCATAAGCAGGTTTGATAAGAAAGAGTCTTATGCGGGAAAGGAATAGAGAAATGAAAATCAGAACAAGATACGCACCAAGCCCGACAGGAAAGATGCATGTGGGTAATCTGCGGTCTGCTTTATATGAGTTTTTGATTGCGAAGCATGACGGCGGAGACTTCATGCTTCGTATTGAAGATACCGATCAGGAGCGTTTTGTGGAGGGTGCCACAGAAATTATTTATCGCACACTGGAGAAGACAGGACTGGTTCACGACGAAGGTCCCGACAAGGATGGAGGCTACGGCCCCTATGTCCAGAGTGAGAGAATGAAAACAGGCATTTATATGAAGTATGCCAAAGAACTGATTGACAAAGGAGAGGCATATTACTGTTTCTGTGATAAGGAACGTCTGGCGTCCTTAAAGACAGAGGTCGTGGAAGGAAAGGAGATTACCGTCTACGACAAGCACTGTCTGCATCTGTCAAAAGAGGAGATTGAAGCAAATCTGGCTGCGGGAAAACCCTTTGTCATCAGACAGAACAATCCTACGGAGGGTACAACCACCTTCCATGATGAACTGTACGGAGATATTACCGTAGAAAATGCGGAACTGGACGATATGATTCTCATTAAGTCTGACGGATATCCTACCTATAACTTTGCCAACGTGGTAGATGACCATACCATGAATATCACACATGTGGTGAGAGGAAACGAGTATTTGTCTTCCTCCCCCAAATATCAGAGGTTGTATGATGCTTTTGGATGGGAGAGCCCTGTATATGTTCATCTTCCCCTGATTACAGATGAGAATCACAAGAAGCTGGCAAAGAGAAGCGGCCATGCCTCCTTTGAGGACTTGCTGGAGCAGGGATTTGTGACGGAGGCTGTCGTAAACTATATTGCACTTCTGGGCTGGAGCCCTGAGGACAATCGGGAAATCTTTTCGTTGGAAGAGCTGATTAAAGAATTTGATTACCACAGAATCAGCAAGTCTCCCGCCGTGTTTGATATCGTAAAGCTGCGTTGGATGAACGGTGAGTATATCAAGGCTATGGACTTTGACAAATTCTATGAGATGGCTGAGCCCTACCTTAAGAAGGTACTGACAAAGGACTTTGACTTAAAGAAGATAGCCAACATGGTAAAGACACGTATCGAGGTGTTCCCCGATATAGAGAGCCATATAGACTTTTTCCAGGAACTGCCTGAGTATGATGTGGAGATGTATACTCACAAGAAGATGAAGACAGACAGCGCTTCTTCTTTACAGGTATTGCAGGATGTATTACCCCTTCTGGAGGTTCAGGAAGATTACAGCAATGACGGGCTGTATCAGATGTTGACAAAGTATGTGGAGGAGAAGGGCGTGAAGAACGGCTACGTGATGTGGCCTGTCCGTACTGCTGTTTCAGGTAAGCAGATGACTCCCGCAGGCGCCACTGAGATTATGGAGGTGCTTGGCAAAGAGGAGACCTTAAAGAGAATCCGAAAGGGAATTGAGAAGCTTCAGAATGCCTGATTTGCGCAAAATGAATAAGGCACAGCGGGATGCTGTGACCTGGGGAGAGGGTCCGTTGTTACTTTTAGCGGGCCCCGGCTCCGGGAAAACCTTCACTATTGTCAACCGTATTTTGTACCTCCTGGAACGAGGTGTGTCTCCGGAGAAAATTCTTGTCATTACTTTTACCAGGGAAGCAGCGGCATCCATGCAGCATCGTTTTCGGAGAATGTCCGACCGGTTCTACCCCGTCAATTTCGGAACCTTTCATTCCGTTTTCTATCATATTTTAAAGGAGTCCGACGGATTCCGTCATAAAAATCTGATTAGCAATTCACAAAAAAAGAAATTCCTGAGTTCTGTTTTAAAACAGTTTTATAAAAAACAAGGAGAAAATATCCGACAGGCAGAAGATGATGTTCCCAAAATATTGTCTGCAATCAGTTACTATAAAAATACAGATGATCTAAAAAGAGCAATGGAAAAGATACCGATGTCCGTACAAGGCGGATTTCGGGAAATTTTTTCGGAATACTGTAATGTGTTGGAAGAGGAGTCTTTGATGGACTTTGACGACATGTTGTTTGCATGCAGAAAAATGTTGATTGAAAACAGAAAAGCGGCAGAATATTGGAAGAGTCGTTTTTCTCATATTTTGATTGATGAGTTTCAGGATATCAATCCTGTACAGTATGACATTTTGAAGCAACTTGCCTGTAAACCCTATAATGTGTTTGCGGTGGGGGACGACGATCAATCCATCTACGGATTTAGGGGCTCCAGGCCGGCGCTTATGAGAAGGTTTGAGGAAGATTTTCATGCCGAAAGAATGTTGCTGGATATCAACTACCGATGCGGTAGGAAGATAATTGATGCTTCGCTGGCTGTCATCGGAGAAAATCGGGACAGATTTGTCAAAGTATTGCGTGAAGCACCGGGAAGGGGAGAAAAACCGGACAGCGGTGCAAAGACCGGCGGAGGGAAAGTCTCGTTTGTTTCATTTCCGGACAGAGAAGCGGAGAACGATTACCTGAAAGAGAAGCTGAATACATGGCTGAAGGAACACCTAAAGGACGGGGAACGCTGCGCTGTGCTGTTTCGTACAAACACATGTATGCAGAGAACGGCGGCTAAACTGAAAAAAGAAGGAATCCCGTATCTGATGAAGGAAAAAGAGCAGAGTATTTATGAACACTTTATTGTCAGGGATATCATGGCATATCTTCTTTTGGCCGCAGGCGAATGGAAGCGGGAATATCTGCTTCGGGTGATAAATAGGCCTTCCAGATATATCAGCCGCGAGGCGGTGGGTGAGGGAAGAAGTATAAGGGAGATGAAAGAATATTATAAAAACAGTGGCTGCGGGAAGGAAATTTGTGAAAGTATAATACAGAATCTGGAACAACTGGAGCGACAGCTAAACTGTATGAAAGGACTGTCTCCGGGGCTGTCGGTTCACTACATTTTAAAGGCGGTCGGCTATGAAAGTTACCTTAAGACTTTGACAGCGGGAAACAGAGAAAAGGCAGAGGAATGGTATGAACTTCTGGAATGGTTGAAAGAAGATGCCGCAGGATACGTAAACGTGAGGGAATGGGGAAAAATGCAGGAATTGTTTGCCGATTCCCGGGAAAGGGCAGGCAGCTCTTACGGAAAAGAAAAGGAGGAAAAAATCAGGCTGATGACAGTTCACGCAGCCAAGGGACTGGAATTTCATACAGTCTTTCTACCAGATTGTAATGAGAGAATTTACCCTCACGGAAACATGCCGGACAGTACGTGCGTGGAGGAAGAGAGACGGCTCTTTTATGTAGCCATGACAAGAGCAAAAGAAAACCTGGAACTGCTGTACCTCACAGGTGACAGCGGACGTTCCAGGCTTCCCTCCCGATTTTTGAATCCTTTGATTTATTCTTCCTCATCAATCAACTCATCAAATTCGCAGCTGTCCAGATATTCGTCAAAAGCATCGGCAACCTTTTCGTATTCCTCATCGTCTGAGATATAGTCCAGAACAGGTTCCTCGTTAGGGTCATCGGGATTTTCGATGTAACCGTAGAACCAGACCTCGCCGTCCTCGTTTTCGCCGTCTTCATTCAGGGGGAGAAGGACAATGTAATCCTTGGAATCAACCGTGAGAATTGTGATAATGGCACAATTTACGTTTGTGCCGTCCTCCAACTCAAGTTCTACGGTCATTTCTTCATCATCAAAATCATTTTTCTTTCCCATGGGAAACCTCCTATGTTTTTATGTAATGGATATGCCTATAGTATATCCATTTTAAAGAAGTCATGCAACTGCTTTTACTGGATACTTATTCTGACGTGATAAATACGCCTCTCCGGGTGGAAAGCCCGGAGGGGGGCAGCGGATAACATAGATTTTTTCTCTCAGTGTCCGAAAGCTTGCTTAGCCACTCACTTCATGAATGATAAATAAAACCGTAATATATTTGCAATATTTTTGTAATATGGTATAATGTACGCGAGCAGAAAACCAAGCGACGCCGAAGGCGGCATTTGGTTTTCGCCGCGATAACGAGCAAACTGTCTTCGTTTTATTGATATGATACCGGAAATGGGTGGATAGGAGATTGGATGAAATACAGTATAATAAGTGTACTGCTGACGGGAATGCTGACCTTCGGAGTGGTTCCGGAGACGGATGTCATGCAGGCACAAAATACAAAAATGATACCTGTTTTGGGACAACAGGCGGAGGAAGATACTGTTTTACTTTGTGGGGGCGTCAGCGAATACTTAAAAAGCAGAGTGCCTGTGGAACAGCAGACAGCTCCGAAAACTGAGGAGAACGAAAAAGAGAGCGAGTATGCCGACCTTGCTCTTTCAAGGGTATCAAGCTACGTCAATGTGCGTGCAGAGGCAACTACAGACAGTGCCATTGTGGGAAAGATATATGGCGGTGCGGTGGCTCAGATTCAGGAGACTGTGGACGGTGAGGACGGAGAATGGTTCAGAATCGTGTCCGGAAATGTGGAAGGATATATCAAGGCAGAATTCTTCCTATACGGCGATGCTGCCGCAGAGGTAATTGACGAGTATGTAACCAGATATGCGGTGGTACTGGCAAGCAGACTGAATGTCAGGGAGAAGCCGGATGTGGAGTCCAAGCGCATCGGCTATATTGATAATGGAGAAAAGGTTAAACTTCTGGAAACGGAAGGCGACTGGCTGAAGGTACAGTATACGGAAAGCAAAACAGGCTATGTTGCGGCGGAATATGTAACAGTTTCCGAAGAGTTTGTATATGCAAAGACTCTTGAGGAGGAAGCGGCAGAAATTGCCGCGAGAAAAGCTCTTGAGGAGAGGCAGCATGTGTCGGAAACTCAGGCGGCTGAGAATACTTCGATTACTGTTATTCCGCCTTCGGGAGAGTACGGAGACAACAGCGAACTGCGAAATGAAATTATCGATTACGCAAAACAATTTTTAGGGAACAAGTATGTGCATGGCGGGAAGTCCCTTGTAACGGGAACGGACTGTTCCGGCTTCACCAGCCTGATTTATGCGGAATTCGGTTATTCCGTCAGCAGAACACCCACGGGGCAGTTGGCAAATGACGGAAGAAGCGTTGATTACAGCGAGACTCAGCCGGGAGATATCATTTGTTACGGTTCCGGTGGGAAATGTACCCATGTGGCCCTTTACATCGGAGACGGACAAATTATTCACTCTGCAAATTCCCGAAAGGGTGTCATTATCAGCGATGCAGATTTTGAGACGATTCTGGGAGTGAAAAATTTAATTGATTAATAGGATTCAGACAAGTCGGATATCAGAGAGATATCCGACTTTTTTAAAACAAAATCCCCGAAAATATCAGAGCTCTTTGTCTTTAAATCATCCAGCCGAAGGATGACTCCTCCATAGTCCCGGATGCCGTGTTTGGAGGCAAGTTCTTCGGTGTAATCCTCCAGAAAATATACCCCGTCGAGCCGGACAGGACCGCTTTTATATTGACATACCAGAGGAAGCACGCCGGTTCCTTTTTCGGAGATAGTAACATCATTTTCCGTCACATGAAAGGTTATCCATGCCATTCCCTCCAGCATGCAAAGCGTTTGTTTCTGAGTGGACACATAATTTCCCAGAGAATAGTAGCAGAGAGAGGTATTGCCATTTTCTGCCGTAATCCATTCCACCGGCTGAGGAACGTGCGGATGTGTTCCGATAATCAGGTCAGCTCCTGCTTCGGTCATCTGTAACGCAAATTTCTTCTGATAGGTAGAGGGCTTGTCCTGATATTCCGTACCCCAGTGAGGAAGCACAACGACAATGTCAGCCAGTTCTTTAGCTTTCTCAATATCCTCCAGGACCTGCGGATTCAGAGAGGTGAAATCGATACGCCCGTTTTTTTCGTTGAAGGAGCAGAGCATATTCAGGTGACCTATGAGGTCGGAGGGAAGAGTCTCCATATTAGGACCGTAGGTATAGTTCAGGATGGCAAAGGTGATATCTCCTATTTCGAGAAGCGGAATTTCTTTTTCAGATGCTTCATCGGTGATTCCAACCATCAGCACTTCAGGATGGGTCCGCCAGAAGGAGATACAGTTGTTAATTCCCTCTATGCCCTTGTCGGCGGCATGATTTGAGGCATGAAGTACAACATTAAAACCGGCGGCGGCAATAGCATCGCCTACCTCTGTTGGAGAATTGAAGCGGGGATAACCGGAAAATCCCAGTTCATTGCCTCCGAGGATAGTTTCCTGGTTTATGATTTTGATATCTGCCTGATTCAGATATTCCTCTATTCCCCGAAAAAGAAAGGAATAATTATAGCTCCCGTCCTCCATGCGCCCTGTGTTCACAATTCCCATATGCATCAGGTTGTCACCGAGAGCCATGAGAGTGATATCGTATTCTTCAAATACGGGCTCGGGAGTGGGAGTCGGAGTCGGGACGGGCTCCGGGGTGGGAGATTCCGCCGGGACGGAAACTAACCCGGTGCTTTCGGGTACAGCGGCTGCCGGGCTGTCGTAACAGGAAATGATAAGAGCGGCTGACAGAAGACAAACTAAGGTCAACGAGGATAACAATAGGGAAATTAAAATTATTTTTCTTTTCTTCATTGGAAAACTGCCTTTCAACTTGTATTATAACTTGTATCATAACTCATTCCTGACAATTCAGCAATGATATAATGGGAAAATGCCGACTTGTGATTTTTACGCCCATACTTTATAATAAATGTGTTGATTGACAGGGATATTCAGAAGGTTGAAGGAGGAAAAATGATGACAGAATTGACAAGGAAAAAGAATCCGTATCCCCTGGGGGCGCAGATTGAATCGGATGGGCTCCGTTTTTCCTTTGTCTCTGAAGCATCCGACTGCGGCATTATTCTATATGACGCAAAAAGTGGCAGAAAGGTGAACAGAGTCCCCTTCTCGGAGGAGGACAGAGTTGGTAATATTTATTGTAAGACGTTGAAAGGCATCAGACCGGAAACTGTATGGTATCAGTTTTATCAGGGGCAGGAGACTATGCCGGATGAGCATGCCGTAAAATTTGTCGGAAGGAGAAGTTTCGGAAAGGAACAGGATATACAAAGCCTGAAGGCGGCTTTTCTGCCGGAGGACTATGACTGGGAAGCGGATTGCTGTCCACGTATTCCCTTTAACAGTGCGCTTTTTTATTGTATGCATGTAAGAGGGTTTACCGAGCATGCTTCCTCAGGTGTGGCGAACAGAGGTACGTTTTTGGGATTGATAGAAAAAATACCCTATCTGAAGGAAGTAGGAGTCACAACGCTGGAACTCCAGCCTGCCTATGAATTTGCAGAGTTTTCCGGGGAAAACGAAAAAAAGGATACGCTTGCCTTTGAACTGCCATATGAGGCGAAAGAGTACGGCGAAAAAAAGAAAGTCAATTACTGGGGATATAAAAAGGGCTTTTATTATGCACCAAAGACTGCGTATGCGGCAGGAGAAGATGCACCGGAGGAGTTCAGACACCTGGTAAAAACTCTGCATAAAAACGGGATGGAACTTGTGATGCAGTTTTATTTCCCCGGTGAGGTGAACCGGAATGAAATCTCCCAAATCCTACGATTCTGGGTTTTGGAATACCATGTGGACGGCTTTCATCTGATGGGAGATAATCTTCCCATGGAGATGATTGCAACAGACCCACTGCTGGCAGACTGCAAACTCTTGTATTATGATTTCAATCAGGAAGCGGTTTACGGACAGGACAAGGAGCCCCGGTACCCTCATCTGGCAGCATATAATGACAGCTATCTTTATGATATGCGAAGATTTTTGAAGGGCGATGAAAATATGCTGAGCAGCGTTCTGCGACAGATGCGGTATATACCGCAGAAGACCGGGAGAATCCATTATCTTACAAATTACTACGGTTTTACCCTTGCGGATTTGGTTTCCTACGACCATAAGCATAATGAGGCGAACAGGGAAGGAAACAGAGACGGAAACGATTATAACTGTAGCTGGAACTGTGGGGAAGAGGGAGTAACCCGAAGCCGCAGGATAAAGGAACTTCGCACGAAACAGATAAAAAATGCAATGTGTATGTTACTTTTT
>JAEDMI010000036.1 GCA_016303085.1 Acetatifactor sp. | reverse complement strand
CAACATGCTCTCTAAACTCCTCGGGGTCTCTGCCCTCAAGGAGTATCTCATACTTGCTGTAATACTCCTCCACAAGCGCATCCACCTGAGCCTTGGATACCGCATCCACATAAGCAACGGCATCATTGACGTTATAGTGGTCGATTTCCCAGCCGAATTTCACCTGCGCTTCCACCTTATCTCCCTCGGTCACAGCCACATTATTCATATTGTCGCCCACACGGCAGACACGAATGTGAGAGGATTCCATAACACCCACCGCGGTGCGCATCCATCCTGCCAGCTGTTCAGCCACGGCGGGATTCTTCCAGTGTCCCACAATAACCTTTCTCTCAATACCCATGCGGGTCACAATATGTCCGTATTCCCTGTCACCGTGGGCAGACTGATTTTCGTTCATGAAATCCATATCGATGGTATCGTAGGGAATCTCCTCATTGAACTGGGTATGCAGATGGCACAGGGGCTTATGGTATTCCTGCAAGCCGATAATCCACATCTTTGCCGGAGAAAAGGTGTGCATCCACGTAATGACACCGGCACAGTTGTCGTCATTATTTGCCTCGTTAAAGGTGCGACGGATGGATGCCTGGTCGATAAGGGTAGGCTTCCACACCAGCTCATAGGGCAATGTGCCGGACGCATTCAACCCCTCCACCATCTCCCGGGAATGTGCCGCCACCTTGCGCAGGCATTCATCTCCGTACAAGTCCTGGGAACCCGTACAAAACCAGAATTGATACTTTTTCATTTCTTTCATGTCAAATCCTCCATATTCTTTATTCTTATGGCAGTATTGTTGTTTCCGCCGTTATCTCTCCTGTACACCGCGGCTTTCGGTTGCCTTACCGATGCTTTTTCTTTCTGCCACGGACTGTCTTTCCACAACCCGGGTGTCAAACTCCACTGTATTTGCAGACTTTTTCCCTTCAATCATATCCAGCAGTACTTCCGCTGCCTTTGCTCCCAACTTTTCCTTGGGATGGGGCAGAGAGGTGATTTGCACTTCGCTGTGCAGGGCCAGGTCCGAATCATCCACACTGATAACCGATACATCCTCCGGCACACGGATTCCTCTCTCGCCCAGCATACGAATCAGCTGGAATGCTATCTGATCGTTATAGCAAAAAAGGGCGCTGCATTCCTCCACTCTGTTCAGAATTTTGTCCCGACAGTAATTCAGCTGCTTAGACTCATCGGTGTCAATCCACACCAGTCTGGAATCCGTAACCGGCAGTCCCGCCGCCTCCATGGCTTTGAGGTAGCCCAAATATCTCAACCTTCCCTGACCGTCATCCAGCTTCAGGATGGCTCCGATGTTCTCATGTCCTTTCCCAATCAGATAGTTTACCGCCGTCTCCGCTGCCTTTACATCATTCAGCGATACATGAGGCACAGCCAGTTCAGGATAAAAGGTATTGATGAACACAATGGGAATTTTCCTGTTCATCAGCTGTCTGTACAGATACAGATTGGGATTGGGCAGCCCGCTCTTCGTGCCTTCCACGATAATTCCCGCCACGTCATCCCGGTTAATCAGGTCAGTCAGCACATTTTTTTCCCTTTCCAAAGTATTGTTTGTAAAGGAAATCTGAACGGAATATCCTCTCTCAAACAAAATCTTCTCGATACCCTGAATGGTTTTGGGGAAAATATAGCTTTCCACATAAGTAGTCATTACCGCAATCCGGTTTCTCCGCTCCAGATTCTCTCTTCGGTCAAAACTCACATATGTACCGCTGCCCCTGACCCTGCGTACCGTTCCCTGCTCCTCCAGAAGCCCGATAGCCTTCCGCACGGTCTGTCTGCTGATTCCGAAGCGCTCCGTCAGTTCATTCTCTGAGGGGAGTCTGTCACCCGCATTCAGTTTACCTTCCGCTATTAAATTTTCCAGATAGTGAATCAAGTCACCATATTTTGTCTGTCTGTCTTCCATGTGTTCAGTATATCTGAGTTGTCATCCGGAGTCAATACATCTTTTCATGTTTATTGCATACATTTCGCTAAGTTGTATTGTATACAACTTTGCAATCTGTTTAAACCTGCCACTTTTTGCGGGTATTAAGGAACCGCTTAATACATATATATTAACAATGTATATTGCAAACAGGTGACCAGCTCTTGAAAAAACGTTCTCCACTCACCTTAAAACAACTGCTGCTTCTGGTGGTACTGCTCCTGTCCTTCACTATTCTGACCTTATTCCTATTTACATACAAAAAGGACGAAAAGCGCTTCATCAACATTACTTCCCGTCTTTTCACCGAAGAAATGACTTCAAATACCCTGAACATGCACTACACCATCGCTTTCCCTTCCGAGTTCGGCATCTGCGAATATAAGCCTATACTCCCCGGATACCATGCGGAAAATACTCTGAAGGGCCAGGTGGCTCTGGAAAACACTCTTGCCTCCCTGAGAGGCATCCGTACCGATAAGCTGGAAAGCTCCGACGCATGGCTCTGCAAACTGTTGACGAGGTATCTGGAAAATTGTCTGAAGCTCGGCTCTTTTCATTATTACAGCGAACCGCTGTCGCCTTCCTCCGGTATGCAGTCCCAGCTTCCCATCCTTTTTGCGGAATACACCTTTCGCAGCAGACGGGATGTGGAAGACTATCTTGCCCTGTTGAACCAGACCGATGAATATTTTGCCTCTCTGCTCCGCTACGAACAGGAGAAGGCTGCTGCCGGTCTTCTCATGCCCGCGTCCTCCCTGAAAAGCGTCCGGGAACAATGTGACACTATTGTCACAATTTTTTCTCTTCAGGCCGGTACTCACTTTCTGCAGACCACCTTCCGGGAACGCCTGGAGCTGCTTTACAATGCAAATCTTCTTACTGCCGAGGATGCACAAAAGTATATTGACACGAACGAGCGGCTTTTGAAAACCGTGGTGCTGCCCGCCTATACCGCTCTGGGTGACGGGCTCTTACTCCTGGAGGACGAATCCGTTCCCCTCACCGGGCTGGCTGCTGCTCCCCACGGAAAGGAATATTATGAAGCACTGCTCATATCGGAAACAGGCTCTTATCGTCCTGTCTCCGAAATTCAGGAGCTACTGACGGCAAAATTTACCGAAGAGTTCGAGGCACTCCGCAGCCTGCTTTCGGAGCATCCGGAAATTGCCCAACGATATGGCAAAGATGAGCCTGTTTCTTTTCCCTATTCGGATGTGACACAGATGCTGACTGACCTTCAGGGACGCATGAAGGGAAATTTCCCTCTCATTCCCGGGGACAACTGCGCCGTGTCGGTCAAGGCGGTATCGGAAAGTCTGACAGACTATTGCGCTCCGGCCTTTTACCTGACAACTCCACTGGACGACACCACCCGGAATGTTATCTATATCAACGAGAGCAAGACCCCTGAAGGGCTGGAACTTTACACCACTCTTGCCCACGAGGGCTATCCCGGACATCTGTACCAGAACACCTATCATAACCGGAAAAGCCTTTCTGACGGTGCACGCCCGGCAAGAGAGCTTCTCTGGTACGGCGGCTATCTGGAGGGCTGGGCTTTGTACGTGGAATTTATGTCCTATGACTATGCCTCCGCTCTGCTGCAGGAAAGCAATCAGGGACAGGATGCACTTCTCGTCCAAACAGAAAAGCATAACCGCGGTCTGCAGTTATGCCTTTACTCTCTGCTTGATATCATGATTCACTATGAGGATGCCTCTTTCAGCCAAATTGCCAAGGTGTTGGAGAGCTTCGGAATCAGCGACTCTGCCTCCGCCAAGGCAGTGTATACCTATATTGCCCGGGAACCCTGTAATTACCTGAAATACTATTTGGGCTATCTGGAAATCTTATCCCTGCGCGAGGAGGCGCAGGCTCTCTGGGGTGATGATTACAGTGATTACCGCTTTCACTGTTTTTACCTGGATAACGGTCCGGCGGATTTCCTGTCTCTCAGCGAACTTCTGACAGAAGTATCTGTGCCTTAGTTTTCCTCCATCATGGATTCCAGATATCCTCGGTCCCAAAGCAATATTTTCAGCTTCTTTGCCGCCTCCACCGCCGGTTGGGTGAAATACTGGTTGGTCAGCACCGCCCCCACCATTCGGTCATAGTAATCCCGTCCGGCGTAGGCTTCCTGCACCGCCTTCACTCCCACGGGTGCGGCATAGCATTTACACTGAATGGCATAGGTTACCCCATCCTTTTCCGCAAGGATATCGATGCCGTAGTCTCCGCTGCCCTTTGTGACTTCCACCTCCTGAAAACCTCTTCTTTTCAGTAACTCCGCACAGTAATACTCAAAATCACGTCCCTCCATCAGGTCGATGTCGGAAGGAATGGGTCTGTGCCGTCTCAACAGAATCACTGCCAGTATCAGTCCAAGGGCTACAACAGACAATATAATGATTATCATAAGTGTGTTCTGATTTTCCATGTGATTATTATAGCATAGATTTCTCCCTTTGCGTCAGTTATTGAAAGAATTGCCCGTGAAATGTACGTTTTGTATTTTTGTATTGACATTATTATTGCATTCGTGTATACTCTGTAATCATTCAAAAAGAAAACAAAGGCGTTTTCTGATTCCAATAGGAGCAGAAAGCGCCTTTTTGTTTTGAAAAGTTGGGAAAGGCCTGGTTACAAATATGATTAAACTGGAAAATGTCAACAAATATTTCGGCGACCTGCACGTGCTGAAGGATGTAAATCTGGAGGTTAAGGAGGGGGAGAAACTGGTTATCATCGGTCCTTCCGGCTCCGGTAAATCCACCACTGTACGCTGCATGAACTTTCTGGAAGCTCCCACTAGCGGTCATATCTATATCGACGGGCAGGAGCTGACCCACAAAAACAAAACAAAGCTGGTACGCGACACCACCTCCATGGTATTCCAGCAGTTTAATCTGTACCCGCACATGACGGTACTGAAAAACCTGACCCTGGCACCCATGAAGCTGCACCATAAGAGCAAAAAGGAGGCTGAGGATTTGGCTTACCACTATCTGGATGTGGTAGGGCTCACCGATAAGGCTCATGTCTACCCCACCACCCTTTCCGGCGGTCAGCAGCAGCGTATTGCCATCGCCAGAGCGCTCTGCGCGCAGACGAAAATTATTCTTTTTGACGAACCCACTTCCGCACTGGACCCTGAGACAATTCAGGAGGTTCTGGATGTCATGATAAAGCTGGCAAAGGAAAATATCACCATGGTGGTAGTCACCCACGAAATGGGCTTTGCAAAGCAGGTTGCTGACCGCATTATCTTCATGGCGGACGGCCAGATTCTGGAAGAGGGAACACCTGAGGAATTCTTTGAAAATCCCAAGAATGAGAGGGTAAAACAGTTCCTGGGCAAGATTATCCGCAAATGATTTCGGTTTCCTGCAGCGCATTGCCCCTGTACATCAGACATCAGGTAAGGCAGAACGCAGAGGTAATACGCTGCTTGAAATATAGTGGGAACGCGCGGCTCCCCGAACATGACTGCCGCGCAGAAATGAGGAGAATGTTATGAAAATGAGAAAACTATCCGCACTGTTACTTGCTACCGTGATGACTGCATCCGTTTTGACCGGTTGTGGGTCTGCAGAAGCTCCGGCAACCTCTTCAACACCCGAGTCTTCCAAAACCGCTGCTGAATCTTCCTCCGAGACTTCTTCCGAAGCAGAATCAGCAACGGAATTTGCCCCTGATGTTCAGGCCATTATCGACAGGGGGGTACTTCGTGTCGGTGTTAAGAATGCCGTTCTGGGATTCGGCTATCAGGATGAGTTGACCGGTGAATACTCCGGTCTGGAGATTGAACTTGCCAAAAAGATTGCGGAATATCTGGGTGTAGACTATGAGTTTACGGCGGTTACCGCCGCCACCAGAACCGAACTCCTGGATTCCGGTGATATCGACTGTGTCCTTGCAACCTTTACCATCACCGAGGAGAGAAAAAAGAGCTGGGACTTCACTACCCCCTATTACACCGACTATGTAACCGTTCTGGTGGAGAATTCCTCCGGTATTACAAGCCTTGCCGATTTGGTGGACAAGAAGGTTGGCGTTTCCTCCGGCTCAACCTCCGCAAAGAGTCTGACAAAGGCCATGATAGAGGGCGGCTTTATCGATGGCTCCGCCTTTGACGCAGACACTTTTGATGCCGCAACCTGGACAACCGGCATCAGCTTCCAGCAGTACGACGACTATCCCACCATTTCAACCGCTTTAAGTGCCGGTGAGGTAGATGCCTTCTGTGTGGATAAGTCCATCCTGGCTGTATATAACACAGATTCCCGCTCCTATATTGCCGATAAATTTTCTCCTCAGGAGTACGGCATCGCTACCACCAAGGATTCCGGTTTCAGTACTCTATGCGAAGAGCTGATTACGGGCTGGCTGGCTGACGGAACCATCGATGCATTGATTGCCGAAAACGGTATTGAATAAATGATTTAAGAGGAGGTAAGCGACGTGAGTGAATTATTCTCCGCAGATGCCTGGAACAAAATATGGATTTTCAGAGGAGTCTTTCTTCAGGGACTGGGCAATACTGCCCTGACAGCCCTTTTCGGACTGCTGTTGGCACTGGTTATCGGCATCCTATCCGGTCTGTTTGCCACCGGCGGCAGCAGACTGTTACGCGCCGTATCGCGGGTCTATGTGGAATTGATTCAAAATACGCCGCTCCTCCTGCAAATGTGTTTTTTATACTATTCTCTGGCCTTTGCCGGCATGAGCCCCGGCATAATTAAAACGGGCATTATCGCCCTCGGGGTCTACCACGGCGCTTATGTGTCCGAGGTCATTCGCGCCGGTATTCAGGCAATTCCCAAAGGCCAGTTTGAGGCTGCAGATGCTCAGGGCTTCGGCTATATCCAAAAGATGTACTATATCATACTTCCTCAGAGCATCAAAATCATACTGCCGCCCATGGTCAATCAGGTGGTGAACCTGATTAAGAATACCTCCTGCCTCTACATAGTGGGCGGAACAGACTTAATCTCTGCCACCTACAACTTTGTCACGGGCGAGTCCACCGGCGGTGCCTACGCACCCGCCTATCTGGTCAGCGGACTGCTGTTTTTCCTGGTATGCTGCCCCCTGTCCTCCCTTGCAAGTATGTGGGAAATCTCCCTGAAAAAGCGGGATGTACGAACCGTTAAGGTCGGTCAGAATACAGAAAGGATGGCGTAAGTTATGGAAAATTTAAAGGGAAGTATCTCCATTATCACAAATTCCGCTGTCCTGATTTATATTTTAAAGGGAGTCCTGTTTACTCTGATTATTTCGGTGACTGCCGTGCTGCTGGGCCTTGTTCTCGGCTCCTTTCTGGCATTGCTGAGAAATTACTGCAACAAGGGTTTCCCGCGGGTTTTTAAGTGGCTTGCCACCGCATACATTGAAATTTTCAGAAATACCCCGTTGCTTTTATGGCTCTTTATCTGTCTGGTCTTTTGTCCCTGCCCGTCTTTTCTGGAAAAAAAGATGTTCGGCCTGTCCTCCGCCGAGGTAAAGCTGTTGTTTAAAACGGTAATTGCATTGATTCTCTTTACCTCTTCCGTTATTGCAGAGATTGTGCGGGGCGGACTGAATTCCGTGGCTCAGGGCCAGTTTGAAGCGGGACACTCCCAGGGCTTTCATACAGTCCAGATTATGTGGTATATAGTCCTGCCCCAAGCCTACCGCAATATTGTACCGACTCTTCTCAGCCAGGTCATCACCACGGTTAAGGATTCCTCCTATCTGGCAAACGTAGCCACGATTGAGCTGATGTCAAGAGTGAAAAAGCTGTTAAGCTCCGCACACAGATACAACGGTTTGAATACGGTAAACGTCTCCGATGTCTTTGTGTTGTTCGGTTTAGCCTGTCTGATTTACTTTGTCATCAACTTTTCACTGTCCTGCATTGTGCGAAGCATGCAGGACAAAAAGAAACGGGTTCTGCCCGTCGAAGCAGAATAACAGGAAGTGAGGACAGCTATGAAACAGTATGTGATTACAATTTCAAGGCAATTCGGAAGCCTTGGACGAACCATTGCCCAGCGTTTGTCCGAGACTTTGCAGATCGAATTCTACGACAGGGATATCGTGGAGGAAACCGCAAAGCGCATGGGCCTGCCCGTCTCCGTTGTCAGCAATAAAGAGGAAAATCCCAACACGGCCTTTTTCAAACGGCAATACCCTCTTGGCATGGGTATCGGGAGCATGCAGGATGAAATCTTCAGCATTCAGGAAAACATCATCCGGGATCTGGCAAAAAGAGAGTCCTGCATCATTGTGGGGCGCTGTGCGGACAGTATTCTGATGGATATGGACAATCATCTGAATGTGTATGTCTATGCCCCTGTAGAGGCGCGTTTGCGGAACTGCACGGAAATACTGAAGATGGATGAAAGGACAGCGCGAAAGATGATTCGGGAGGTTGACCGTTCCAGAGAGTTATATCACAGACGGTATTGCCCGGAATATAACGGGCCCTCTACCAACAAGGATTTGATGATTGATTCCTCCCGTTTCGGGGTGGATAAGACTGTTGCCATTCTTGCAGGAATTGCAAAGGATCTGTTTGGGGAGTAACCGTTACTCCCCAAATTTATTTTTCAGATACACAGACAATTTTTCGTTCTCACTATAGTCTACAGGACAGTCAATGATACAGGGAACCTTCTGCCGGAATGCGTCCTCCAGAATGGGAAGCAAATCCTCCGCCTTTTCTACACGATACCCTTTGGCATGCATACTTTCCGCATACTTCACAAAATCAGGATTGGTGAAATCCACAAAACAGCTGCTGCCGAAACGATCTGTCTGTTTCCACTTAATCAGCCCGTAGCTTGCATCGGAAAAAATCAGGGTCACAATGGGAATGTTTTCGCGCAGGGCAGTCTCATACTCCTGACTGTTCATCAGAAAGCCGCCGTCCCCGGAAATTGCCAGCACTCTCCTGTCCGGGTTAATCAATTTTGCCGCAATGGCTCCGGGAACCGCAATTCCCATAGTGGCAAAGCCGTTGGAAATAATACAGGTGTTGGGTTTATAGCAGTTATATTCACGTGCTATCCACATTTTATGGGCTCCCACATCAGAAATAACAATGTCGTCCTCCCCCATAAATTTTCGCACATCCTGAAGAATTCTCTGAGGCTTCATGGGAAAAGAATTATCCTCCCCATAGCTTTCATACTCCTCCACCATCTCCTGTTTCAGTTTCAGGAATGTGACAGGCTCCTCTTTGGGTTCACAGCGGTACTGTATCTGTTGAAGAGAATAGGAAATATCGCCGATAACCTCCGTCTCCGGCTGGAACAGCTTGTTGATATGGGCAGGTCTGGAGTCGATATGAATGATGGTATGCTTCCCCTCTCCGTTCCACTTTCTGGGTGCAAACTCCACAATGTCATAGCCCACCGCAATCACCAGATCCGCCATATCAATGATTTTGTTTTGATAATCCTTCTGCGGAATTCCGATAGTCCACATGGAGTATTTGTTGTTATAGGGAATAATGCCCTTAGCCATCATGGTGTTTACCGTGGGGATGTGCAACGCGTCCGCAAAGGCGGTCAACGCCTCCCCTGCACCGCTTCTGACCGCACTGTGTCCCACCAGAATCACAGGTTTTTTTGCCTTGAATATCAAAGCAGCTGCCCGGTCTATGCTGGAA
The DNA here is from genome assembly GCA_016303085.1 of Acetatifactor sp. Classification (GTDB taxonomy): domain Bacteria; phylum Bacillota; class Clostridia; order Lachnospirales; family Lachnospiraceae; genus Acetatifactor. The sequence continues at coordinate 5,971 of JAEDMI010000036.1, read as the reverse complement.
AAAGATGCGTTTTCTATGTTCGGCTCCGGCTTTTTTAGCGGAAGCGCCGCAGGTCCCGGTGTCACCTTCATGGCAGCCACGTTGGTTGGTAAATCCACATGACATGCCCCGGGCTTTTCGCTTTCCGCATACTTAAAAGCAATTCTCATAATTTCGCTGACAGAATCAGGATTTACAATCTGCTTGCTTCTCTTTGTAATCGGTGCAAACAGCTCCACCAGATTCAAATATTGATGAGAGGTCAGATGCATACGCTCCGTTCCTACCTGCCCTGTAATAGCTACCAAAGGTGCACCGTCACTGTTTGCATCCGCAGTACCCGTAATCAGGTTTGTGGCGCCCGGTCCCAGAGTAGAAAAGCACACTCCCGCTTTTCCCGTCAAGCGTCCGTACATATCAGCCATAAATGCCGCACCCTGTTCGTGCCTTACAACAATCACACGGATAGATGACTTCTCCAGAGCACACATCATGTCCAAATTTTCCTCTCCGGGGATACCGAAAACATACTCCACCCCTTCATTTTCCAGACATTTGACCAGTACCTCAGCGGCTGTAGAGCACTCTCTTTCTTCCTCTGCTGTTTTTTTCTCTTTCTCCATCGTTCCGAAACCTTTCCCAATAATAAAAAAAGAGCCTATTGAATCATCAATAAGCTCCTTCGCTCTATCTCTTTTATTTATAGCGCAACATCCTGTGCCTGTCAAGAAAATTTTGGATTCGGTAACAGTCGACAACGGTTCAGCCTAATACCCCCGAAATATACGAGCGCCTTCATGTTACCAACATTGCTGTCAACACCACGCTTGCCACCGTACCTGCCAAAGTCGCCAGAAGGGCTCCGGCAAGAGTATACCGTGTCTTTGTCACCTTGGCTGCCAGGAAATAGACACTCATGGTATAAAATACCGTCTCTGTACAGCTCATCAGAATGGAGGTCAGGGTTCCCGCATAAGAGTCGGGACCGGAATTTTTAAAGATATCCAGAACAAGCCCTGTCGCCGCCGAAGCAGAAAACAGCTTTACAACCAGAAGAGGCATCAGTTGGGCCGGCAGCCCCACCTTCTCTGTTATGGGACCCAGCAGCTTTCCCAGTAAATCAAAGAAGCCGGAAGCCCGTAGCATTCCCACTGCCATCATCAGGCCTACTAATGTGGGGACAATATCCACTACAATTTTCAGTCCGTCCTTTGCTCCGTCCAGAAAGCTTTCATACACCTTTACCTTGGATACATAGCCGTAACCCACAATGAAGAAAATCAGAATCGGAATCAAAATATCCGAAATGTGAGCCAGTGCATTCATCTTCCTACCCCTCCTCTGTCCTTCCATTTGCAGTAGATGACAGCCATAATGGAACTGAACAGCGTTGCCGCAATGGCAGGGGCAATAATTGATGTGGGATTTGCGCTGCCGTACTGGCTGCGGTAAGCAATCATGTTTACCGGAATCAGCTGCAGAGACGAAATATTCAGGATTAGGAAATTACACATTTCATTGCTGGCCCGCCTGCCGCCTGATGCTTTTCTGTCATAATTTTTATCTGTCTGATTTCCGGATTTTTCTTGCTTTTTCCCTCTCTCATTCTTTACATTCGCGTATTCCGGGTTACCTCTCTCCGCTTCCAGATTCGCCAGTTCCTCCATGGCTTTTAAACCCGCAGGCGTACAAGCCCAGCCCAGCCCAAGAATGTTTGCTATGATGTTTGCCGCTATGTATTCTCTTGCCGGATGATTTTTCGGAATCCTCGGAAACAGAAATGTCAAAAACGGGGAAATGCCTCTTGTCAGCTTTTCGATAAGCCCTGCTCTCTTTGCAATTTCCATCAATCCCATCCACAGCGCTACAACTCCCGCCATGGTCAGGCAGAGCGAGATTGCCTCCCCCGCGCTGTCCAGAGCTGCATTTGTCACCTCGCTCATGTGTCCCGTACATGCGGCATAAATTACCGCCAGCAGAATCATGAATGCCCAGATTGCATTTAACATCATTTTTCTCACAACATTTATTCACTTACAGTTTATGGGATAATCCGGCAGCTTATGCACTTTTCCCGGGGCATCATGCACAGTCACCCGACAACACCTCTCACCGGTTCAAAGCTTCGCTTTTCGCACAGAAAGGTGCGCGGTTGATTCACGCGCACCTTCGCTCCGCTGCCTTACAGAGTTCCCTGGGTAAACAGGTTCTTTACATGTCGGACCTCTTCCTCGGTCGCCTTGCTGGCGGGCACATAGTAGGATTTTTCTCTGGCAATATTATACAGTTCTTCCTGAGACTGCTCACAGGCATTGCGCATCTGCTTTAGGGTTGCTTTCAGCTCCTTGTTCTCAGACTGTGCAATCATTCCCGCATAACGGGTCAGTTCTCCGTTGATACCGGCAAGGGTATCTGCCACCATAATTTTTTCCTGCATTTTTCCTTCTCCTTAACCTAAGAATTTCATAAGCTGCTGCTTATTGTCCATAGCGGTCTTTGCACCTTTCTCAAAGAACTGCTTCACCTGAGGGTCAGTTGCTTCCTGCGCATAAGCCTGCATCTTACAGTGAGTGGTGTCAAAGCCGCCAATCAGATGACGCAGATTCTGCAAATCCAGTTCAGAAATGTTGGTCATATCGTAACCTCCTTTATGTTTTATACGAGGTTAGTGTGAACGTTTTCCCGGAAAAATATGCAAAAAAAACGGCCTGCAAATCAACGCAGACCGGATTTTCTAAATTAAGTTTGCAAAAACAGACACAGCCAGCACGGTGAGAATACCCGTCACTACAATGGAAAGACTGCTCATGGCTCCTTCCACCTCTCCAAGCTCCATGGCTTTCGAGGTTCCGAGCGCATGGGCGCTTGTCCCGATGGCAAGCCCCTTGGCGATGGGTTCTTCTATTTTGAACAGCTTACAGACAGCCTCTGCCAGAATTGCCCCCGTAATGCCTGTAATACAGATTGCCGCAATGGTTAAGGCAGGTATGCCGCCCATTTTCTCTGACACTCCCATGCCGATGGCCGTAGTGATGGATTTCGGCAAAAGAGTCACATATTGCTCATGGGTTAGTCCAAAGGCCAGGCTGAGCAGAAAAATACTGACCATGGCCGTTGCAACGCCGGAGACAATTCCCCCGATGATGGCTTTCGGATATTTTTTCAGCAGTTCCAGCTGCCTGTAAAGCGGTACCGCCAGACTCACCGTGGCGGGAGTCAAAAAATACTGAATATATTTCGCGCCGTTCTGATAATTGTCATAATCGATATGAAAAAGCAGCAGCACGGCAATGATAATCAGGGTAGCTATCAGCAGCGGGTTTGCCACTGAAAGCCTCGTCTTCTTTTTCACCCATAGCCCGATTTCATAGCAGACAAGGGTCAGAAACATACCGAAAAATACGGATTTCGTCAATATCTCATTCATTGCTGTTCCCCCTTTTTACGGTCATGGCGCATAATGCCCTGCGTCACTCTGCCCGTGACAACCATAATCAGGACTGTGGTAACAAAGCTGATAAAAAACAAGGGAATCAGCATCTGTTTCAGTGCCTCTGCATTTGCAATGAGACTCACCGTAGGTGGCACAAACAAAATCGGCATGATTTCTATGAGAAAATCTGCCGCTCCTTCTACCTTTTCCAAGGGAATTATTTTTGTAATCAGCCCAATCAACATCAAGACCAGACCATAGACGCTGGCTGCAATCGGCAGCGGAATCAAAAACTCCATAAGTTCCGCCGCAAATGAAATAACCATAATAACGGACAACTGCCTGATAAACTTCATAACAGTAACCTTACCTTTCCGATAGCTGTAAGTATTGTGCCCCTAAATCTGATGCCTTACCACCCCGTATTCATCATCCAGCCGAAAATACGGACACTCTCTTTGGTTTCCCGACAGAAAGCGATACATCTCATCCTCATCTAAGTTGACAAGGCAACAATAGCACTCATAGTCCTCATCATACACATAGTTGACACAAGCGTCACAATTTGAAGCTGCCATATCTTCACTTACCTTTCCGCAATTTTTCTCCGAAACCCGGGTTTTCACCCTCTCAGCGTATTTCAGGCATTTGTATACTACATATGCAAATACGCATATATCTCGCGCTTGCCCACACCTCTGTCCATACCCTGTTCCTCATAGTAAGCCATGTGCTCTTGGACAGTCATGCTCTCCCAGCAGCTGATTTCTTCCCGGCGCTTTTCCTCGAAGCTTTTTCCCTCTATGACAAGAACATACTCTCCTCTGGGCTCCTCGTTTTTATAGTATTCCAAAGCCTGCTCAAAAGATGTAGGCATCACTGTTTCAAATTTTTTCGTAAGTTCCCGGCAGAGAGTAATCCGCCGCTCTCCCAGTGTCTCGTAAAGCTCCTCCAGTGTGCGCACCAGATGATGCGGCGCCTCATAGAGAATCATGGTGCGGCTCTCCTCTGCCAGTTCCTCCAAAACCTGCTTTTTTTCTTTTTTATCCCCGGGGAGGAAGCCCTCAAAGCAAAACCTTCTGGTGGACAAGCCGGAAAGTGTAAGAGCTGTGATACAGGCTGCCGGACCCGGCAGGGAGGTTACGGGAATATGGTTCTCGTGACACATACAGACCAGAACTTCGCCGGGATCTGATATGGCAGGAGTTCCCGCGTCGGTAATCAGTGCAATATTTTGCCCGGACTGCAGCTGTGCTATCAGCTGTCTCGCCTTCTCCACCTTATTATACTCATGATAGCTGGTCATAGGCGTATGAATATCAAAATGGTTCAGCAACTTAATACTGTTGCGGGTGTCCTCCGCTGCAATCACATCTACCATCTGCAAGGTCTCCACCACCCGGGGAGTCATATCCTGAAGGTTTCCGATGGGCGTTGCACACAAATATAATGTTCCCGGCATGATTGTCACCTCCTGTTTCTTCCGTTTAAGTCTCGTCAAGTACTTATGCGACATCTACTCATTGGCTACGGTATATCAATATCCGTACACATCGCAAATCTCCGGCATGTATACACCCGGTTCCTGAAAAATAATCAACGGCTTCTCCACAGTCATGCGGGATTTGCCACCCCGCACCGCCTCAAGCAGAACCATGTTGGGCTCCCTGTCCACATAAGGATAGACAAGCTGCATTCGTTTGGGTTCCAGCTTGTACTGTACCAGCGTTGTCATGATTTCCGCCAGCCGAAAGGGGCGGTGTACCAGAAAGAAGTGCCCACCCGGCTTCAACAGCTTTGCCGTCTGCCTCGCCACATCCTCAAAGGTACACAAAACCTCATGGCGAGCTATAGCCTTCAGTGCATCCGGATTTGTAATGCCGTGTTGCCCTATCATATAAGGCGGGTTGCAGGTAATGCAATCAAAAGAAGCAGACCGGAAAATATTGTCTGCCTCTTTGATATCTCCTGTTACAATATCTATCTTGTCCGTCAAATTGTTCAGTGCCACACTTCTTGCTGCCATATCCGCGCTTTCGGCTTGAATTTCCAGGCCTGTCAGATGGGCACAGTGGTACTTTGCCTCCATGAGGATGGGAATGATACCGGTTCCCGTTCCCAGGTCCAGCAGCTTGTCCTCTTTTCCGGCATGGGCAAAGCCCGTCAGCAGTACGGCATCCATCCCGAAACAGAATTTGTCCGGATTTTGAATGATTTTATATCCGTTTCGCTGCAAGTCATCCAATCTTTCATTATCCTTCAGAATGATTGTCATTACCTCTCGACTGCCCTTCCTGACCTTCCTGTCTCGGTCTGTTGCGGTGATTCCGATTGTGACGGTTTCGGCGCTGTCTCAGCTCACCGTCTTCCCGTTGCTGCTCGCCGGACTGATTCTGTTCATCACTCTGGCGGCTTCTGCTGTCACGGCGCTGCTCGTTCTCCTGACGGTTGCGGTTCTCATGGCGTTGTTCACCATCCTGGCGGTTGCGGTTGTCGCGGCGCTGTTCACCATCCTGGCGGTTACGATTGTCGCGATGCTGCTCACCATCCTGGCGGTTA
>JAEDMI010000316.1 GCA_016303085.1 Acetatifactor sp. | reverse complement strand
TTAATGAGGTTTTCTTTACACTGGATTTCTATAACGATCTGACAGAGGATATGCGCAACGCTTTTTACGCCCTGCGGAAATTTGTTTCCCGTACAGACGAGGCAGAGCGATTTGACGAGGAACATCTGCTCCCTATTGCGATAGAGGTTTTCGGTAAAATTCCTTTCCCCGTACACACGGAATATGTAGGTATCAAGAAATCCAGCCGCAGTAAAACGGCAACGGTGGCTCGGCGGTTATATTTTGAGAATTATTACAGTTTCATTCTCACAGATTTTTTTGAAGGTCTGCATCACGGGCATTATCCGAGGCAATGTGAAATCTGCAAAAAGTATTTCCTTATGACCTCTGCACGCAAGCAAAAATACTGTAACGGTATTTCTCCTTATGAGTACAACGGAGACAAGATGACTTGTAGGCAGTATGCGGTTATTATGGGTAAAAAAGAAAAGGTGGATGCCCATCCGGTTCTGAGCATTCACAAAAAGCGGTGTAACTGTATCCGAGCCGAACTGTCCAAAGGTACGATAACAAGACAATTTGCAACGGCGACGAAAGAAATTGCGGATGAGCTGAAAACATTGGCGATACACGGGGATAACTACACCGCCGAGCAGTTCAAAAAGGATATGACACGGGAAGCGTTATATGCTCTGACCGACAAACGACTAAAGCAGCGGAAGTAAAACAGTTAGGAGGTGAGTGCCGTGAAGGAATGGCAAAAGGAATTATATATTTACCGTCTTTCTCCGGCACCGCCGAAAAAAGACGATTTACAAGAGTATATTGATTTATACCTTGCCGAAAAAGACGAAACATATCTGTCTTGGTTTCTGCATTACTACGAGCCTACACTGAATACAACCGTTATGGGTGTCGTACAGCGGTATTCGATGTTCGGGCATTTTCTTGATATAAAGGAAGCGTGTGTACTTGGCATCCTGCGGGCGTTGGAGGAATATCCGAAAGATTGTGATACGCCTTTTATAACCTACAAAACCCGTATTATGTGGGAGGAAATCCACAACTATATCCGCACGATGCGGACAGGCTTTACAGTGCAGAGTAACGATGAGTACCGCAACCTGAGAAATATTATGCGGCTATATACCGCCTACAACAGCAAAGGTGATCCCTACACCATAAAGAAGATTTCCGACGAGGTAGGCTTATCCGAAAAGACGGTAAAGGAAATTCTGCAAAGCGGATTTCACAATATGCAGTTCGTTGACTTTTACCGCAATTATGCCGATGAGGACAGCGAGGAAAGTCGTGAGGATGTAACCTGCGATTATACCTTTGAACCTTGCTGCGAGCTGATACAAAAAGAACAGACCGAGGCGGTATTCGGCGCATTGAACGAGCTTTCCTACCGTGAGCGTGAAGTCATACGCTCTCATATCGGATTTTGTCCCGATTGCCACAGTATGAAAAGTCCTAAATTCAGATCGCACACATTCCAAGAGATTGCTTACAAAAACGAGCTATCCTCCGCAGAAGCGGCGGAGAACATCTACCACAAGGGACTTGCGAAGATGAAAGAAAAACTGCAAAAGAAAGGCATATTCCATCCGTAAAGTCATGAACCAGCCACTAAGAGAGGTGGCTGAGTAATGGATGACAAACAGAGGTTCACACTTTTCAGCTTGAATAGATAAAAGTAGTGGAAGTCTTTTGCGCTCAGTCCCTTGAGAGTAGATCAAGGCGGCGCATGGCAAATTACTTTAGTGACAGTAAGAAAAAACAGATTGCCTATTGACTACCGAACGATAGGTAGTGTATAATGATGGTGTATAAAATTGTAAACACTGCAAATATAATGTTTTGTCGTAGTGAAGGAGAATTCGTTATGGATCGAGGAAACACAAAGCAGGAAATCCTGGAAGCATCGCTGGAGCTGTTCTCTGTACAGGGGTTTGAAGCCACCTCAATTTCCCAGATTGCCGGCGCCGTGGGTATTCGGAAGGCATCTCTTTATAGCCACTTTGAAAATAAGCAAGCCATTCTGGATGCGTTGGTGAAAGAGGTATTGGAGCAGTATGCGGCACATTCTATTTTTGCAAGGGTAGATTGGGAGAAAGATGCCAGCGGCCTCCCTGTGACGCCCAATGCCGCTGTTCAAATGATTCAGGGACAGATTCGCTATATTCTCCATGACCCCAGTATCAGCAGGGCACGGAAAATGCTGATAATCGAGCAGTTCCAGAATCCGGAGCTGGCGAAGCTGCAGACCAAGCAGAATTATTCCGATGTGCTGCAATACTTTACCGGATTTGTGAAGCAGTTGATCCGGCAGGGGATTTTGTCGCAAGATGACCCGGAGATTATGGCAGCCCAGCTCTGCCTGCCCATTTCCGTGTGGATCAACCTCTGTGACCGGGAGCCGGATCGTGAAGCGGAGGTCATGGAGCTGGCGGGCAAACACATTCGGCAGTTTTTCAGGCTCTACCAGCAGGAGGAGCAGTGATTTCATGAGTAAATACCATGCTTTGTGGGCGTGGATCAAAATACAAGGACAGTATGCGCTCGCTGATTGAAAAGGACATTGCAGAAACCGAAAAGATTTTGACAACATCCAGTTTGCCATAGAGTCGAACGGATTGGATAATTGGAATTTGTGGAGGAGAGTATGAAATACAAAGGAACGCTTATTGTTGTGAAAGATTGCAACCGTGCTCTGAAGTTTTATCGGGATATGTTTGGGCTTCAACCGCTCCAAGACAACGATGGAAATATGGAACTGACGGATCATCTGTATTTGCAGGAGTTGG
>JAEDMI010000315.1 GCA_016303085.1 Acetatifactor sp. | reverse complement strand
GATTGACAACGATAAGCAGGGCAATGCCAGCCAGCACTATGGCGTACATAGCTATGATACAAACAGTATTGCAGATATCTTTGACGGGCGCGTAACGTATCCGAACGATGTTGTAACACACACCGGATATGATAACATCGACATGATTCCAGCGAATATGGATTTGCTGGAAGCCAATCTTCACTTGATTTACGATGAAACGCCGCAGCATTTCATCCTGCGTGATGCGCTGATGTCTGTTTCCAGAGACTATGATTTTTGCATCATTGACAATGCGCCAGACATCAACATGACAACGATCAATGCACTGGCAGCATCAGATTTTGTGGTTGTACCGGTCAACAGCGATGCCTATGCGACGGATGGTATCGATCGTATGATGGATATCATCGGGGATGCCCGGAAATTCAATTCGAATATTGTATTTGCTGGCTGCCTGCTGTGCAAATTCCAGAACAATCCTGTAAATCAGCAGATGCTGCATTTTTTAAAAACTTATCCACAGTATCGTCCGTTTGAGACACATATTCGCTTGACACCGAAGGTCGATGAAAGCACCTTCTACCGTGCACCGGTATTTGATTATTCCCCGAGATCTGCAGCATCGGCGGATTACCGCGAATTTGCGGCAGAACTGTTGACACGGATCACTTCCGAAGGAGTTGACGGCAATGCCTAAAAAAGATTACATGTCGGTGTTTTTGAAGAAACGAGAGGACGCAGAAAATGTGTCCGATTTGGACACAGCGCAAGTTGTTTGGCGTCCGGCGTGCTCGTTGAAATCGAATGCCGCCAATTTTTATGATGTTTCGCAGCTTGATGATCTGATTGAATCTATACGCGAATTCGGTATTTTATCTCCGCTGGGCATTTCTACTAATGGTGTAGTGTTTTCAGGTCATCGTCGTCTGGCTGCGGATTTGCGGTTGCTCGAAGAAACCGGAGATGCGAAATATGAGAATGTTCCTTGCATCGAACGTCAGTTTACTGATCCGTTGGAAGAAAAGCTGGCGCTGCTTGATTCCAACAGTACGGCGCGCATACTTACACCATATGAACTCATGGAGCAGGCGAAGGAGTATGATGCACTGCTGGTCGAAGCAAAACGGCAGGGGAGAACTTACTCAGGACGTCGGCGCGATTTGGTCGCCAAAAAAATGAATCTCAGTCCTGCAAAACTGGGACGTCTTTCAGCGATAGACAAGAAACTGAATGCTGAGTGGATGCAAATCTTCCGAGATGGACGCATATCTGAATCGGTTGCATATGAGATTTCCAAACTTGAAGCGGAGGGACAGGAAGAATTTTTAAGATATGCTTGTGCTTTTAGTGATGTTGTTGATAATATCATGCTCTGTGAAGTTCAGGATTTTTCAGAGGAATGGGCGCGGTCTTTGAGAGAAGTCACTGAAGAGACTAAATCCACTGCTCCGAGCTCCGAGCAGAAACATGCATTGGACTTTCAACCAGAATCAATACCGGAATCAGATCCACCAGCAGTCGATCAGCAGACGCAAACAACGGAAGAACAGAAACACGAAGAAACGCTGGATAAATGGCGTAAGATGGCAGAAGATCAAGAAGCTGCCGAAATTCCGGCACATACACAGGCACAGGAAAAGAAGTCTGAACAGATGCCGGTCAGCTGTGGAAAGGCTTTGGATCAACTGGATGGGATGATCGCAGCTGTGCCAAATATAGGCGGAGAATCGTCCCCGTACGATTATATTGGTCGGAGATTTAAAATGTTACGGGCGGAACGGAACTTCACCCGCAGAGATATGGCGGATTATCTTGGTTGGTTCCAAGGAACATATTCAGCTGTGGAAAATGGCGATGCGTGTTCGTTGGATCGGCTATACGATGCCGCCAAGAAGCTGGGAGTATCACTTGATTGGTTGGTTGGTTTCAGCGATAACCGCACCGGCGGTATTTCTATCCGGAATGGCCGCGACCGCCTGACGCACGAACGGTGCAATGGCATCAAGCCTGGCTATTGGTCTCCGGCGAAAAAGGAAGAGCTGATTGATCGGCTTGCGGAATATGAAAATGCGGAGGACCGCCGTGATTAAGATCATCCTTGCCGCGCTGGTGATTATCGACGCGGTAATTATGTACGCCTGCTGCGTTGTGGCTGGCAGGGGGGATGAAGAGGTTCCTCGTATGGAAGTGAAGAAAGGAGATCGGGATTATGAAGGTCGGACAGATCATTCGACTGGGAGTTGATTCTTCCGGCGTGCGGATGTATGGCAAGATTATTTTTGTTCATCCGCATAAGCGATTTGTGACGGTTGAACGGGATGCACCATATGGTGCAAAAATCCGGGAAGCACGATATATTGGTATCCGGCGCGGCAACAGACAGCCGAGTGGACGATGGGCGAAACGGTAATTTAAGAAGTGGAGGCGGTGCTGCGGCACCGCCTTTATCGTAGGGAGGGATTCCATGGATAGGAGAAGGGCATTAACCCGGCCGCAGCTGATGCAGCGGATTGGTCAGCCGATATTGGTCATTGATATGTGGTCAGGGCGAAGATGGACGCAAACATTTAACGGCGATTTACGCGGATACCATATCGCGTGGATTGCGTTTGATACATAAGGTGATGGTTATGCGTTGCCCAAAAAATTGCCCGATGTATGATTATGATCAGCGCCGCTGCATGCAGTGTGGACGGTATGTGCGCTTTCTGGATGTCTGCGCTGCAGTGGCATTGCGAAAAAAATACGGTTGACAAAATCGGGAGGGTTCTGTATTATGAGAAACAAGAAG
>JAEDMI010000314.1 GCA_016303085.1 Acetatifactor sp. | reverse complement strand
GAACAATCAGAGTAACTGGAAAAGGGAAGATATCAGTAAAGCCGGATACCATAAGGCTTCGCATCAGTATGGAAGACACTTTCAGGGAATATGATGATGCACTAAGGCATTCCACAGACAGTGCGGAACTGCTTAAGGGCATGTTTGAGGGTCTTGGATATGACAGGAAGGCTCTTAAAACAGTGCTTTTTAACATCAATACAGAATATGAGAGTTATCAGGATCGGGACAAGAGCTGGAAGAGACGGTTCAAGGGATATAAGTATACGCACCGCATGAAGCTGGAGTTCCCTGCGGAGAACAAACGGCTGGGGAAGATATTGTATGCACTGGCACACTGCCCGGTATCACCGGAATTTTCCATTGAGTATACAGTGGCTGATCCGGAAGCTGCCAAAAATGAGCTGCTGGGAGAGGCGGTAAAAGATTCCATGGCGAAAGCCGGTATACTTGCAGCGGCAGCGAATGTGAAGCTTGGTAACATCATAAATATCGATTATTCATGGGGAGAAGTAGATTTTGTTTCAAGACCTTTGGAGGAGCTGTCACTAAGGTGTTGTGAAGATACATGCGAGCCGACTTCGTATAACATGGACATTGAGCCTGATAATATTGATATGTCTGATACAGTAACCGTAGTCTGGAATATTGCATAGGAGAAATTAATTATGATTAATGACTCGAATAGACGAAGTCACAAAAGAGTAAAAAATGAAACCATAAGTTGCTAACACATTGCATCAGTTGTAAAATATCCGAGTGAGAATGACATGAATCATCTTGATGTGGAGATTGCGGTGTGTGAGAAGCTTCTAAACAAAGGAATTCCGGTATGCAGGTTTATATCTGATAAACAGGGGAAGAAGAATTGCGGAAATTATGCGCTCCTATGTATTTATGGCACCGGAGACAAAACAAGGCAAAATAGATATAGAGAAATTGATTCATTACATTTCTGTGTACATGGAAGGCGGTTCATTAAATTCTTATGATTTGGAAAATGCAGGAAAGCTGTTTTTCTATTTTTTAGCGGTATGTAATTTTTATGGACAATATTATGATTCAATTTCCGGGAACAGATCTATTTATTTAAAGCAGGCTAATATGGCATCAGGGCTTTTGGTATGGTTTGAGAATCATATTGATGAATTGAATGATAAACTGTGTGAATTGAGAGATCAGCGTACTCCTTTGACAAGCAATAGTTTCGAATAATAATATAATGCCATCCCAAATAACAGGAGTTTTTGGGATGGCTCTTTTTTAAAGAAAAACTGTATGTACAGACCGGAAGTCGTGAAGCTTTATTATTTTAAAGGATTTACAGCTTCGCCCTCGACCATGACCTTTAAGGACAAACAAGGACCTGTAGCCTGTCCGGTTTGCCCTAAGGTGGCAATTTGCTCTCCCTTATTTACCCTTTGCCCCACGGACACCATCATTTTCTCCAGGTGTCCGTAAATCACCCGGGTTTCTCCCTCCAGGACAAGAACAATATAGTTCCCTTCTATCTCAGAGAAACCTACTTCTGTTATTTCACCATCGAATACAGCGTAAACGGAGTCTCCTTTTGTGCCGGCAAAATCAACTTCAAAATGATTTCTGGCAGTATCATAAGGGGAAGAGATTCGCATTTTTCCCGTAGGGTTTGCCCAATCCGCAAAAATAAAATCGCTTTCTGTGATAAGAGGCAAAAACGCCAGTGTATCCTCCAGTTTTTCCATGAATTTTGCGGAATCTTCCCGTGTATTCTTTTCGTAATATTCCGTGTTTTCTCCTATGTAGCAGTTCACAGCCTCCCGTTCATTGACATTTCCGTCCTTTTTCCAAACAGAAAGCCCAATCAGACATACCAGGAAGCACGCGGCTGCAGCACCATACTTTATCCATATGGAATTCACTCTTTTTGTCTCCGCCTTCAAGCTTTGTTCCTGTTCGGACTCTTCGATAAACCGATCTTCCACCTGGCCCACTGCAACAAATAAATCATATCCCTTCATTCTTCAAATCCCTCTCTTTGTAAAAATTGTTTCAGATAATTCCTTGTTCGGAATAAGGATGCTTTTACCTTGGATTCACTGATTTCAAATCGCTTTGCAATCTCGGACACAGATTCTCCATACCAGTACCGGCGCATAAAAATAAGGCGTTTCTCTTTGGACAGACTGTCCAAAAACTGATTAAAAGCCAGTACCAGTGCTCTGCTCTCTATTTTTTCTTCTCCAAACCGATCCGGTATACATTGCTCCATCTCCTCGCTTAGTTCATATACTGCTCCGTGTCGCTTTTCGGCATTTTCAAAACGCAGCCTGGAAATGGCAGTGTTTCTGCATATTTTGGAAAGAAAAGCCCATAAGTACTTCGGCCTGGCCGGTGGAATTGCCCTCCAGGCCTTCCAGAGCGTATCATTTACACACTCCCCCGCATCCTCCCGGTTCTTCAAAATACCATAAGCCAGATTGTACAATCTTTTGCCGTATACGTTGTCTACTTCCCCTATGGCCTGTTCATTGCGTGCCAACAGCAGCTCCAGTATTTGATTCTCATCCATAAGGTTTCCTCCTTTGTTCGCGCGCTTATCTTAATAGACGCAGAATCCTTTTACACGGTTGCATATTTTGTTGAATTGTGGAAGTACAAAGTGCGGAATAATCCGTAGGTATCATAATAAGGGACGATTGCCGCTGACATCATTTTTTATAAAAGTATTATGGCACAGATACGGAGAGATTTGCTATTGAAAAAAAGAGGTTGTTATTGCATAATTGAATTGTTG
>JAEDMI010000313.1 GCA_016303085.1 Acetatifactor sp. | reverse complement strand
CTGCTCACTGATCCAGCACGCATGTTCTTTATTCCCTACAGCCATTTCTAAACCTCTCTGGGCACCTTTCTCTCCACAAACCATCGGCCAATCACGTTACCACTTAGATTGGTCGATCGCTCAAAAAACAAATACGTGATTTTTCCATTCACAAGAATGGTGTATCGATCGCCCTGGCCGCCTGCTTTCGCTGCGTAGCTGGGGCGAATATCTTTTACACGGTCAATTTCATAGCATTTCCCATCCTCCCACTCCACGGAGCGAGGAAGCATTGCACCTTCCGATGTAAATTGCACATCAACCGTGACATAGGTCTTATAAGCCGCACCAGGTAACATGGGCGTCAACTCATAGGCTGCTCCAGATTACGCTTCAGGAAGTCTCCACGCGCAATATATGGAGCATTGATTGCCACACCCTGTCGCTGCAGGATACGGCACTTGAAGTCCAGGAGTTCCGGAGGGACGCAAAGCATCCTGGCCATGGTAAAGAAATCCATATCCTCTTCAAGGGTGTCCGTAACCTCTGTATCTTCCAGAAGGAACTCCGCAGCGAAGACATTTGCCTCATATTCCATGCGATCTGTATCATCAAACATGGCAAACTCATGGAAGGCACTGATTGCTGCATCGCTATGCAGGATGGCATGCCCAAGCTCATGAGTCACGATGATTCTTTGAATGTGATCCGGCAGGTCACTGTTGATGGTAATAATCTTGCAGCGCGCATTGACAAGGAAAAAGCCCTTACAGGACTGATCGTTAGTACCCATCGGGGCAGTCAGCAAACGGATCTTCATCGCCCGGCAGATTTCGTAGGGGTCATCAGTCTGGTACTTGCTTTTTACTCGATTTGCCTCGCGCTTAATGGCCTCAGCCAGCATCACTCTCACCTCTTTCGAATAAGCCAATGACTGATTCTCGGTTTCCGGTTACAGGATAACAATTTCGCAGTCCCATAATCCGTACAGCGTCAATCCAACTTGGCAAATTATTTCTTATAGCGCTTATTGGTGAATCGTTCTCTGGCGTCTTCCTTGGTAGCAACGTAGGCTTCCATAACCGCCTGGAAGAACTTGTCCTTATCTGCCTGAGGAACGTCACCACCGGCAAACATCGCCTGCGTCTGCAGCAAAAGGTTCTGCATGTCATTGGCTCCCTTCGCTCCATAGGCAGCGCGAACAGAATCAATGTAAGGAGCTTCCTCCAAGCCATAAGTCTCATCTTCAATTTCTTCGTTGGCCAGATAAACCTCAGACACGCCCAGAACCTTTGCCAGCTCACGCAGATTTCTGCCACGCGGCATAACACCCTGCTTTTCATATTTGGTAATCGTACGGAGAGTCACTCCGATCTTGTTGGCAAGCTCAGTCTGCGTAAGTCCCAGGTGCATGCGACGCTCTCTGATCTTTTCTCCAGTCGTTTTCATAACTGTCCTCTTTCTGCAGATTCGGTCCGGTTGACGAAAGTTCTATTGACAACCCGTTTGCCCATCTGCTATTTTGTAATTAGAACTTAATTGGAACTTTGACTTAATTCTAATCAAACAGGCGTTTCTTGTCAATAGAATTTTGGAACTTAATTGGAACTTTGTTTCAATCTATGGACAAGGAGGCAATCACTATGAATGAGCGCGTTGTGCTGCATAGCGACTTGAACAATTGCTATGCAAGTATCGAAACAATGTTACATCCGGAGCTGCAGGGCAAGTATGTTGCCGTCTGTGGCAGTACAGAGGATCGGCATGGAATTGTTCTTGCAAAGAACCAGCTGGCGAAAAAATGCGGTGTGAAAACCGGAGATGTCATTTGGGAAGCAAAGCAAAAGTGCCCACAGCTTACAATTGTGGAGCCACATATGGATCAGTACCTCAAATTCTCCAAGTTGGTCAGAGCTATCTATCTGCGATACTCCCCGGAGGTAGAGGCTTTCGGTATTGATGAGTCCTGGATCGAGTTGACCGGATCTCCCCTTCTAAGCCGCATGAGTCCGGTTGAGATAGCCAATGAGATTCGGGAAACGGTAAAATCGGAAACCGGCCTTACGGTCTCTATCGGCGTCAGCTTCAATAAGATCTTTGCCAAGCTTGGTTCCGATATGAAAAAGCCGGACGCGGTGACGGAGATTACACCCGAGTCCTTCCGAACACAGGTCTGGCCTCTCCCCGCTTCCGAGCTGTTGTATGTCGGTCGGGCTACTGCAGAAAAGCTGCGCCGCTATGGAGTCCATACTATCGGAGATCTCGCGCAATCTGATCCGGAATATCTAAAGCGACTGCTGGGTATCAACGGTGAAAGGCTATGGGTCTATGCCAACGGGTTGGATAACTCCCGCGTGATGCCCTGTGACTATGAACCTCCTATTAAGAGTATTGGCCATGGTATCACCTGCACGTCCGACCTTCTTAGCCGCGAAGAGGTGTATCACGTGCTCATGGAGCTGTCTCAGGAGATTGGGTTGAAGCTTCGCAAACAGGGTTTGGCTGCATCCGGAGTCCGTATACACGTAAGGGATAATTCCTTGTCACACCAAGGATACCAATGCAAACTGGACTTTCCGACGCAGAGCTAGACCATAATTGCCAAAGCTGGATTCGATCTGTTCTGTCGCCGCCATACCTGGCGCAATGATGTGCGGTCACTGACCATCAGCGCCATTGATTTGGTTCCTTCAGACTGCCCGATCCAACTGGATTTGTGGTCTGATTACAGCAAACACACACGAAGGCTTACACTCGAAAAGACCGTTGATGATATTCGCCGCCGTTTCGGATTGAATG
>JAEDMI010000035.1 GCA_016303085.1 Acetatifactor sp. | reverse complement strand
GGGAATTTGACGGAACAAAGAGGAGAGACAGAATGATTCGCAACATTATTTTTGACATCGGAAATGTATTGACGGACTTCCGCTGGAGAGAGTTTTTGAAGGATAAAGGATTTGACGATTGTTTGATAGACAGAATTGCAAAGGCATCGGTCTTAAGTCCTTACTGGAATGAATTCGACAGGGGCGAATGGGACGAGGATAAGATTATGGCGGAGTTTGTCAAAGCAGACCCGGGAATTGAGAAGGAGCTGCATCAGGCCTACGACAACATCAAAGGCATGGTGACACCAAGAAGCTATGCCATTCCCTGGATACAGGAGTTAAAGGCAAAGGGATATGGAGTGTATTATCTCTCCAATTTTTCTTATAAGGCTTATGTGGAGTGTGCGGAGGCGCTGGATTTTCTGCCCTACACCGACGGCGGTATTCTTTCCTACCTCGATAAGGTGATTAAGCCTGAAAAGGAAATATATGATTTGCTGCTTTCCAGATATGAATTGAAAGCGGAAGAGTGCGTCTTTTTGGACGATACTTTAAAAAATGTGGAAGCAGCGAGAAAGTACGGTTTTTATGGAATTTGCTTTAAGACAAAGGAACAGGCGGAGGAAGAACTGAAGGTCTTGGGAGTGGAATAAAGCAACATTATTCTTCCGGAGCTTCGGTGGTGTCCGCAGTGGAATCTGAGGAATGGTCCCGGACCTCGTCCGAAGTGTGTTCGGGTCTGCCGCCCAAATCAAAATCAGCGATGGTATGCTTTTTTGTCAGTACACCGTACATCCAGGTATAAATCCAAATCAGGATGGGAATGGCTACCGTGGAAAAAAGACACATCCAGAACAGTCTTCCCGATGCGGAACTGTCAAAGACAGCTGCAAACAGTGTCACAATATACATGAGAACAAGAAGGACTACGCCGATGATGGCAACCACCTGTTTGGAGGTAATCTTTTTACCGGGAACCTGATTTTGTCCTTTTGAGTTTTCTTTATTTGTGCTTCCGTTATTCCTATTCACATTTTCCTGCATGTCGTGTTTCCTCACCTTTCGTTGCAGTCGGACTGACAGATCCTGCAATGTTTATTGAACTGTTTTTCATCATAGCATGACACCGTGAAAATGTCAAAGCCACCGGAACCGATGAAAATAAGCCAAACTATACAAGCTTTCTGACAGACTCGCGAGAGATTAGTTTCACATCCATAATTACATTTTGAGTGGGCAGGGTATCGTTCTGTAGATGCTGGAATAAAATGTCCGATGCATACTGTGCTTTTTGCCGGATATCCTGCGAAATAGTAGTCAGTCTCGGAGTGGTGTACTGACAGATGGGAAGATTGTCAAAACCAATAATTGAAAAATATTCAGGAACCTGATAGTTTTTCTGACGCAGAAGATCTATAAGTGTAACGGCACAGCAGTCTGTCGCAGCAAAAATTGCAGTAATCGGTTGCTGAGAGGAACATAGTATTTCAAGGTTTGTTTCTAAATCGTGCATATCAATAATATGTGAAGGAAGCAGGGTGAACCCTGCTTCTTTTATTGTATCGGAATACCCCTTTAATCGTTGCTGAATCAACTGACTGGTGTTGAGATGAGGAGCAACAAAGGCAAAATGACGATGACCGTTCTCAATCAGATGCCGGGCTGCCAGTACACCGCCTTTATAATCATCAATGCCAATATTGGTAATCTGGCGGATGCTGCTGTAGCTGTCCGTAAATACTAACGGAATTTGATTATCTGCCTGAATTTGCTGAATATCCTTATCAAAAGTTCCCAGAAAAATAGCTCCTTCCGCCTTCCAGGACTTTAAATGCTGTGTCACCTCCGAATATTTGTCTATTACAAAATGAACCATGGAGTTATATCCTCTTCCCTGTATTTCCTGGATAATTTGCCCCAGCATTGCAGCATTATAGGGAGATTCAAGAGGATTTTCGCTCCCTTGGATGATAATGGAGATAATTCTGGAGGATTTTGAGGACAGACTCCGAGCGGAAGAGTTTGGAACATAACCAAGTCTTGTGCTGATTTCCTGTATCTTTGCTATGTTTTCTTCAGAAACCTCGGAAAAACGTTTGTTTATTACACGAGACACCATCATGACGCTGACACCGGCTTCTTTTGCAATATCTTTTAGGGTGACCATAAAAACTCCTTCATAAGTAAAACGAGAATACTCATTAATGATTTGGATATGAGTTATTATATCCAAATTAAAGTGCATACGCAATAGGTATTTAGCGATTCCTATCTCATAATGATAACGATAACGTCTAAAGAGAGATAAAAATTTGACAGGATAAAGGAATAACTATACAAAAAGCACAAAATCAAGAAATGGAAAATATATAATACTGACAAACATGTATAATAAATATTGACATATCTGCAGCTGAATGCTAACATAACAATAGTTAACGTTAACAGTAATGGCAAGAGGAGAAGATATGAAAAAAGATTGGTGGAAAGAAGCGGTTGTGTACGAAATTTATCCAAGGAGCTTTATGGATAGCAATGGGGACGGAATCGGTGATTTACAGGGAATTATTTCAAAACTGGACTATCTGAAGGAACTTGGCGTTGATGCTTTGTGGATTACACCGGTATATAAATCCCCTCAAGATGACAATGGTTATGATATTGCAGATTATATGAGCATTGATCCTATGTTTGGCGGTTTGTCAGATATGGAGGAATTGATTGCGAAAGCGAAGGAAAGAGGAATCTGTGTTTTAATGGACCTTGTATTGAATCATTCTTCCGATGAACATATTTGGTTTCAGGAAGCAAAAAAGAGCAGGGATAACCGTTACCATGACTATTATGTGTGGGTAGATGGTGAAGAGGGACATCCACCCAATGAATTATGTTCCTGCTTTGGAGGATCAGCATGGGAGTGGGTACCGGAATTAAAGCAGTATTATCTGCATCAGTTTTCTGTTAAACAGCCAGATCTTAACTGGGAAAACAAGAATATGAGATATGAAATTTATCGGATGATTAATTGGTGGATAGACAAAGGAGTAGGAGGCTTCCGGCTGGATGTTATTGATTTAATCGGGAAAGAACCACTTAAAGGAATCACCGGAAATGGCCCTCATCTGCACGAGTATATCAGAGAAATGAATGCCCGGACGTTCGGCGGAAAAAATCTGTTGACTGTTGGTGAAACCTGGGGAGCAACCCCTGAAACAGCAAAAATTTTCAGCAACTCGGACGGCGATGAATTTTCCATGGTATTTCAATTTGAACATAGTTTGCTGGACCAGCAGGAAGGTAAGGAAAAATGGGATTTAAAACCTCTTGATTTTGTAAAATTGAAAAAGATTCTCTCAAAATGGCAGACAGAACTTTCGGATAATGGTTGGAACAGCCTGTTTTGGAATAATCACGATTTGCCAAGAATAGTTTCGCGTTGGGGAAATGATGATACATATCGTGAGGAATCGGCAAAAATGCTGGCAACGCTTCTTTATTTCATGAAGGGAACCCCGTTCATTTATCAGGGAGAAGAACTTGCAATGACGAATGTAAAGTATCCGATTGAGGAATACCGGGATATAGAATTACTGAATTTGTATAGGGAAAGGCTGGAAAAGGGATATCCGAAGGAGGAAATAATGCAATCCATTTATACAAAAGGTCGAGACAATGCCAGAACACCAATGCAATGGAATGCTTCCCCAAATGGTGGATTTACAACAGGAACACCATGGATAAAGGTGAATCCTAACTATACAGAAATAAATGCAGAAGAACAGCTACAGAGGAGTGGTTCGGTTTTGAACTACTATAAGGCACTAATCCACTTGAGAAAACAGCTTAAGTCTATCTGCCGCGGAGATTATGAACTGCTTCTGCCGGAGCACAAACAGTTGTTTGCTTATGTAAGGTGCAGTGAAGGTGAAAAAGTCATTGTGATTTGCAATTTCACGGCTTCTGAGATTGATGATGACTGGTATTGTAAGGTTTTCCGCGAAGAAAAAGAAGGAGAATATGAGTTGCTTCTTTCTAATTACGAAAAAGGGAACGTGGAATTAAAGCCATATGAGGCAAGAGTATATAGGAAAAGGACAGCAGACTGATAGTTTCAGTCGGCACATGGGGAGGTTTGTTTCGAAATGGATAAATGCAAGAAAATCAGAAAAGGAAATCTTTGTTTACGAATTCAACGAAATTTGGGTTTGTATCTGATGTTGTTACCGGCGGTGTTTTTGTTAATATGTTTTTCCTATCGGCCTATGTACGGTGTGCTGATTGCGTTTAAGGATTATCGGGCCAGTGAGGGGATTCTGGGGAGCGCATGGGCGGAACCCTGGTATAAATATTTTCAAAAGTTTTTTGTCTCCTATCAGTTTAAAACCACGATAATCAATACGCTGACAATTACATTGTATAGCCTTTTGGTTTTCCCGGTCCCCATTGTTTTGGCACTGGGAATCAATCAGATGAAGAACGGCAAGTACAAAAAGTTTTTTCAGACAGTGACCTATATGCCGCACTTTATTTCCACTGTGGTCATGGTAGGATTGCTGACATTGCTTTTGTCACCGGGGAGTGGTATCTTCGGGGCAATTTGTAACGCACTTGGGTTTGAAGCACCTAATTTAATGGGAAAGGCTACAGCATTTAAGCATCTATATGTATGGTCGGATATATGGCAGCATGCAGGGTGGGACAGCATTATTTATCTGGCGGCACTCTCGGGAATTGACCCAAGCCTGTACGAAGCGGCTACCGTAGATGGTGCATCCAGTTTACAAAAAATCCGGTATGTAGACATTCCGATGCTGATGCCGACTGCGGTCATTATGCTGATTATGCGTGCGGGCGGATTGATGAGCCTTGGCTTTGAAAAGGTATACCTCATGCAGAACGATTTGAATATTTCTGCTAGCGAAGTGATTTCCACCTATGTCTATAAGATTGGCGTGGTAAATACACAGTACAGCTACTCGGCTGCAATCAATCTTTTTAGCACGATTGTCAATTTTATGCTACTGATTTTAGTAAACCGGATTTCGAAGAGCGTAGGCGAAAATAGTCTGTGGTAAGGGAGACGGGAAAATGCAAAAAAAGCTTAATAATAAGAACATAGTTAAAAAGAGCGGCGGTGAAAAAGTATTTCATTTCATTTTGTATCTGTTGTCCGGTGTAATCCTTCTGATTGTGGTGTATCCCCTATGGTTTGTGGTGATAGCATCATTTAGTGACCCCTCTGCTGTGGCAAGCGGTAAAGTATGGCTTTGGCCGCAGGGGTTTACGTTAGACGGGTATCGGGAACTTTTGAGGCATGATGAAATTTGGATTGGCTATTGGAACACAATACTGTACACGATAGTAGGGACTTTGATAGGGGTAGCTGTCAATGTACTTGCTGCTTATGCACTCTCTCGCAAGGACTTGGTAGGACGTAGGTTTATTTCGCTGATGTTTATTTTTACCATGTTTTTTAACGGAGGACTGGTGCCGACTTTCCTGACCATTAAGGATTTCCATTTGTATAACACTTTTTGGGTGATGGTTCTACCGTTTTCCGTTTCGGTTTACAACATCATTGTGGCGCGAACTTTTTTTGAAAATTCTATACCAAGTGACTTAAATGATGCAGCGAAAATAGATGGATGTGGAAATCTGCGTTATTTTTTCAGCATCGTAATGCCTCTGTCAAAAGCAGTATTGGCTGTTATTGGATTGTGGACTGCTGTGGGAATGTGGAACTCTTATTTCAATGCACTGGTATATCTGAAGGATGCAGACAGATACCCGCTACAGCTGGTTTTGAGAAATATACTGATAACGAATAATTTGCAAATGACTTTCGGAAGCGGAGAGGCGATGCAAATTGCATTGAGATTGTCAAACTTAATGCGTTATTCGGTCATCATTGTATCTACATTACCGATTATGTGTCTGTATCCATTTGCACAGAAGTATTTTAACAAAGGTGTTATGATTGGTGCGGTGAAAGGCTAAGCACTGATTGTACATAGAAAAAGGAGGGAAAAGTATGAGAAAAGTAACAAAAAAAGCGCTCAGTCTGGTTCTGGCTACAGCAATGACAATTTCCATGGCGGGCTGTGGAAAAGACGAGACAGAGCAGACCCAAAACACGCCGTCCGGCGAAAAAACGGAGCAGGCAGGGCAGAACAATGAGAACTTCAATGAAACAGGTATGCCCATTGTAAATGAACCGATTACGCTGACGGTATTGACAACCCGTTGGGGCAACATGGGGGACAGCTTTAAAAACAATGAGTTTTTAAAGCAGCTTGAGGAAGAGAGCAATGTAAAAATTGAGTGGCAGGTACAGTCCTTAAATGATTGGAGCGAGCAGAAGGGAATCATGCTTGCAGGTGGAGAACTGCCTGACATCATTATGGGCTTTCAAACCTTTAATGATGCAGATATCATGAATAATCTGGATTTGTTCATACCCTTGGATGATTTGGTGGAGAATTATATGCCAAACTACAAGCAGGCTTTGGAAGAAATGCCTGATCTTAAAAACATTGCAACTTTCCCGGACGGGCATATGTATTCCATGAGTAAGAATTTGCCCTTAAGACCGGTATCCTGTAATCAGCCAATTATTAATAAACAATGGCTGGACAATCTGGGATTGCAGGAGCCTACCAATATTGAGGAATTGTATAATGTGCTGAAAGCTTTCAAGGAGCAGGATGCAAACGGAAACGGCGATCCGAATGATGAAATTCCGATTTCAGGTGCGAAGGGGTTGAGTATGGACTTATTGAATCCATTTGGAATTACGGATATCACCGGTTACAAACTCCTGGTAAATGATGACGGTACACTTACCTATTATCCTACTTCCGAGCAATACAAGGAAGGAATTAAGTGGCTTCATAAGCTGTATGAGGAAGGAATAATTGACGCGGAAGCTTTCACCCAGGATGATACCATGTTATCCGCAAAGAGACAGGATCCTAATGTATCGCGTGTGGGCTTTGAATATGCATGGACACCGGATTCCAATTTTGGTCAGTGGTCTTCGGAATATGAAGTAATAGCGCCTATTAAGGGGCCGGACGGCAAAGCATATACAGGCGGTGATCCCAATGGTGTATCCAGTATTATGAGAAACGAAGTTTTAATCACTAAATTCTGTGAGCATCCGGAAGTGGCCGCACGATGGATTGATGCTTTTTATACCGGCGAAGCAAGTATTCAGAACTTCTGGGGTGGTATCGGTACAGTTATTACAAAGCATGATGACGGTACATATACATTGAATGATCCACCCGAGGGAACCAGTGCAGACTCTTGGTACTGGGATTCCAGTTTGCGTGACTTCGGACCGAAATATATCAGTAAGGAATTTGAGAAAAATGTGATTCTTTCTCCTAGCAGCGGTGATGGCTTGAAAGTGGAATTGAGTAAGATTGCCGAAGACACGGTTACGACTCCTTATCCGAACGTTATGTTTACTGTGGAGGAGAATGAAGAGCGCCCGACTCTGACCACCGATATTGATAAGTATGTGGAGAGTACAAGGGCACTCTGGATTACAGAAGGTGGTATTGATGAGGGCTGGGACGAGTACATCCAGCAGTTAAATGCAATGGGACTGGAAAGATTGATGCAGATTTATACAGATGCATATGAAAGGTATATTCAATAACGGGATATAGGATTATCCGGGAAAGATGAATCCTGCACCGGATGCGGTCTTCAACAGACATCAAAGGTGCAGGATTACTCTTAAGTGCAAGTAATTCTAAAAGGCAAGTGGAGGACATATGGCAGTAATATATAAATGGGATTTGAATCTGGGGATAGAAGAAATTGAAGCCCAAATTGCAGGAAAGAAGGAATGCTTTACGGTTTTGAGTATGCAGACAAAGGATTCGGGAGAATGCCATATTGAGATTGCTCACGACTGTAAGGCTGTATACGGAATGGGTGAAAGATTCAATCTGGTGAATCAAAAAGGGCTTGAGATTGAAACGGAGGTTGTGGAAAAATTCTGCAATCAGGGAAGTGTGAGTTATTGTCCTGTTCCGTTCTTTTTTACTGATAAACAATTTGGTGTATTTGTAGATACACTTGCCGTGACGAGGTTTAAGTTTGAAAATAAGATAAAGATCGATATAAAGAAAGACAGCAACAAAAAGCTCCCTTGCATTTACTTTTTTAAGGGAAGTCCTACAGAAATTCTGGCAGATTTCACGGAAATCACCGGCAAACCTGCATTGATACCAAAATGGTGTTTTACTCCATGGATGTCTGCAAATCGCTGGAATACGCAGGAGGAGGCACTTCAGCAGGCGAGACTTGCAAAAAAATATGGTATTCCTCATGGAGTCATGGTTCTGGAGGCATGGAGCGATGAAGCAACTTTTTATCGCTTTAATGAGCATGGGGAATGGCAGAATCCGGAGGAGTTTGTTCAGATTCTCAAGAGTATGGGGATTCATCTGATATTGTGGCAAATCCCTGTTTTGAAAAAAATGGAGCAGGGGGAAAACCATGATATTCTGGACTTAGATTGGGAATATGCCATAAGGAAGAATTTGTGTATAAAAAATACAGACGGAACAGTATACAGAATTCCGGAAGGACATTGGTTTGCGGGTTCATTGTTGCCGGATTTTACAAATCCGGAGACGATTGAATGGTGGTTCGGCAAACGGGATTATCTTCTTGCTATGGGAGTTTCCGGTTTTAAAACGGATGGCGGGGAATTTGTGCTGACGGATGATGTGACGGCATTTAACGGAATGACGGGAATTGAGCTTCGGAATTACTATGCAAAGAGCTATGTGAAGGCTTATACGGAATTTGTCGGAAAGGATAGGGTATTGTTCAGCCGTGCAGGGTATACGGGCCAACAGAACTATCCGATACAGTGGGCGGGAGACCAGATTTCCTCGTGGGAAGAATTCCGGCATGTAATAATTGCGGGCCTGAGCGCAGGACTCAGCGGGATTCCGTTTTGGGGATTCGATATTGGGGGATTTGCCGGCGAAATGCCGACAAAGGAATTGTATGAGAGAGCGGTTCAATGTGCCGTTTTTGCACCTATCATGCAGTGGCATTCGGAACCGGTAGGTGGACAGTTCTCAGAAGTGCTTGCGGTGACCTGGGGAGTAAATGACAGGAGTCCTTGGAATGTCAGCAAGATGTATGGTGACGAACAACTGCTTAAAAGGTTACGTTTTCATTTTAATCTGCGCATGAATTTATTGCCTTACCTGTACCAGCAGGCTGTTATTTCGTCAAAAACCGGAACTCCCATGATGAAGCATTTGGCGGTGGAATATCCGGAAGACGAACGGGTATATGATGTGGTAGACTGTTTTATGCTTGGAGAGCTGTTGATTGCTCCGATTATGGAAGAGGGGCAATCCGGGCGGAATGTTTATTTGCCGGATGGAGAATGGAACTGTCTGTGGCCGCTTCGGGTGTGGAACGAAGAATTGGGAGAATGGACGGAAGGAGAAGTACTGCGAGGGCGGCGTGATTATTTTGTAAATTGCGGTAGCGACAGGATACCGGTATTTATTAGGAGCGGAAGCTGTATAGCCCTGAATTTGGGTGCCACATTGGAACTGGGGAGCTTTGTGGGAAACCGGACTGACAAATATGTACAGCTGACATTTTGGGCTGTTGGTGAGAGGGGCAGATACCATTTCTTTGATGATATGGATAATGAACTTATTATTTCTTGGGAAAAGGGAAAGAATGAGGTTGAGCGGCTGTCGGGAGAAGAGAAGTTTGTGCTTTTTTCAAATGGTCAGAGAATATTTGACACAGAGATGACATGGCAGAAAGGTTAATTATGGATAAAATACATAGTTTTTTAATGAATCCGGTGGCAAAACATGAATGTATGGTACAGGGTGACACGTATCGGATTAGTATCCTGACTGATAGATTGATTCGGCTGGAATATAGCATCAGCGGTCAATTTGAAGACTGTGCAACCCAGACAGTTTTGAACCGTAATTTTGATATTCCGAACTTCCGTGTATGGGAGAAGAAGGATAAACTGGAAATTATTACAGAGGAGCTTCAGATAGTTTATGATAGAAAAGCTTTTTCTGCAAACGGACTGAGCATTCGGCTTATCAAAGGAATATACTCAAATTGCTCTATCTGGAGATATGGAGATAAAGGGGGCAATTTGAAGGGAACAGCAAGAACACTGGATGCCTGTGACGGTGAAACCGGTTTGGAAGACGGTGTACTGGGTAGAACCGGATATGCTGTGCTGGATGACAGTGCGTCATTAGCTCTTACGGCAGACGGATGGGTTCGGCCTGCACTGTCTGGACATACGGATTTGTACTTTTTCGGTTATGGGCATAATTACCGGGAGTGTATGAAGGATTTTTTTCGGCTGTGCGGAGCGACACCGCTTCTGCCAAGATATGTGCTAGGCAACTGGTGGAGCAGATATCATGCCTATACACAGGACGAGTATATGCAGTTGATGGATAGATTTCAAGATGAAAATATACCTTTTTCCGTTGCTGTGCTGGATATGGACTGGCATCATGTGAAGCTGGATGAAAAATATGGAAACGGATGGACGGGATATACGTGGAATGAGGAATTGTTTCCAAACCATGAGGAAATGTTGAAGGAACTGCATCATCGGGGACTTCATGTGACATTAAATGTCCATCCGGCAGATGGTGTCAGAGGACATGAAAAGGCATATCGGGAAATGGCAGAAGCACTTGGGGTAGAATTTGAAAAAGAGGTTCCGATTCCCTTTAATATTTCGGATCCTGAGTTCCTGAAGGCGTATTTCCGATATTTACATCACCCGCTTGAAAATGAGGGGGTCGACTTCTGGTGGATTGACTGGCAGCAGGGTACCGCTTCCGGTATACCGGGCCTGGACCCTCTTTGGATGTTGAACCATTATCATTTCCGGGATAGCGAGAAAGAAAACAGGAGACCTCTGATTTTTTCCAGATATGCGGGAATAGGAAGCCATCGCTATCCTATCGGCTTTTCGGGTGATACTGTGATTACCTGGAAGTCATTAGCGTTTCAGCCCTACTTTACGTCGACAGCTTCCAATATTGGATATGGGTGGTGGAGTCATGATATAGGAGGCCACATGGATGGATACAGAGATGATGAACTGGCTGTTCGCTGGGTGCAGTTTGGAGTCTTTTCACCAATTATGCGGCTTCACAGCTCTTCCAGCCGATTCACCGGAAAAGAACCGTGGAATTTCGGAGAATGGGAATGTGGGATTATCAAGAAGTTTTTACGGCTGCGCCATGCAATGATACCGTATCTTTATACAATGAATGCAAGAGCACATTTTGAAGGTGAAGCATTGGTGCAACCCATGTATTACCGCTATTCGGATGATAACAGGGCATATGATGTCAGAAATCAATATTTTTTCGGAACGGAAATGATGGTTCATCCCATTACCTCTAAAATGGAT
The DNA here is from genome assembly GCA_016303085.1 of Acetatifactor sp. Lineage (GTDB taxonomy): Bacteria > Bacillota > Clostridia > Lachnospirales > Lachnospiraceae > Acetatifactor. Next base: position 4,253 of record JAEDMI010000035.1, on the reverse strand, counting down.
ATGACAACGAAAATGGGAAAGGTGACAACCTGGCTTCCACAGGGGATGTGGTATGACTTATTTACCGGGTTGATATATCAGGGTGATAAAATGGTCTGCATGTATCGTCCTCTGGAAACAATCCCGGTCTTGGCAAAAGCCGGTGCAATTATCCCACTGCAGAGGGAAGAGATAACGAAAAACAGCACAGAGAATCCGAAAGATATGGTCATCATCATCTGTACCGGCGAGAATGGTGAATTTGTTCTATATGAAGATGACGGAATTTCGATGGATTTTAAAAGTGGCAGATGGGTGGAAACAAGATATCAGCTGAGGTGGGGCAGTCAAAAAAGGTTTACAATTAGTCCGGCATGCGGATTACAGGAATTAATTCCCGCATATCGAAATTATCAATTAAAATTTATGGGAATTTCTGCTGAAGCTGTTTTGGGTGTTCGGATAGACGGCAGAATTGTTAGCTGTGAGACCAATTATGATGATAGAAGAAATATACAGACAATAGAATTGAAGGAAGTATCTGTTAATAGTGAGATCTGTATTGAAATTGATGAGGAAGCAAGGGGGGCATCGAACAAAATAGAATGGCGTGTGTCGGATTGCCTCAACAAATCCCAGATTGAGTATAGGTTAAAGGATGAAATTTATGATATGGTTACGGGAATGCAATCTTTGAACGAATGCATATGCAATTTGAATGCGTTGGAAATACCGAAGTCAGTAAAAGAAATGATTCAGGAAATCATATTAGCATAAAACAGCATGATACCGTGAAAATGTCAAAGTCCCCGGGCCTGAGATATCTCTAAGTCCGGGGACCTTGTATAAGGGGAGGATTAAGTATTATTTTTATCTTTGGTAAGTTCAAAGGAGGGGGTTCCTTGACATTGAATAGTCTGACCCGAAAAAAGAATTTTATACAGATGATTCAAATTTTTATCACAAAATTTTTATTGTCTTTAATGTCAATCTGTTATATACTTAAGGGCGTAATATCTGAATACCGAATAACAATAAAGGTGGTACATTTCTATGGCATTATTGGATCAATGGAAAAAAATAGCATATGACGAGTCTGTGGGACAAGCCCAGCTCCAGAAAATTTGGGGTGCGTACTTCCAGACCGAGAAGGAAATTTATGCACAGCTCTTAAAGAACCCAGATGAGGTGGTAAAGGGAACCGTAAAGGAACTGGCTGAAAAGTACAATGTTCCCGTGCTGACCATGACGGGCTTCCTGGACGGCATTAATGACAGCCTTGTAGAGAAGAATCCTATCGAAGAGATGGAAGAGGATACAGAGGTAAACCTTGGCTTTGACAAGGCACTGCTCTACAAGAATATGGTGGCAGCAGAAGCAGACTGGCTGTATAATCTGGAGGAGTGGAACGACATTTTCGATGAGGAGACAAGAAAGGCTCTCTATAAGGAGCAGAAGTCTTCCACAACCATCGTGAAGGATGCAAAGATATATCCAAATGATCCCTGTCCTTGCGGAAGCGGCAAAAAGTACAAGAAGTGCTGCGGCAGAAAGTAAACAGGAACTATCTTCAAGGACTCTTTATCAATAAAGGGTCCTGTTTTCTTTTCCCCAAAAGGTGGCATATACTTAGGAAGCTACCGACGACGGTACAAAAGAAAATGAAGCGGAAAACGAAGGAGAAAGACATTGAATATTGCATCGTTTTTACTGCCCAAGGCAAATGTGGCGTATCTGAGGGATGACATGACGCTGAGACAGGGGCTTGAAAAGCTGCGCAGAAGCGGATTTACAGCCATTCCTGTAATTGATTCCGAGGATAGATATGTGGGAGTTATCAGCGAGGGAGATTTCCTTTGGAACATTCTGGCTCATAATCAAAAGCTGGACGATATCACCCTGAAGAGTCTGGAACATCTGACGGTCCGGGATATGCTGCAAAACGGAAAGATACGCCCGGTGTGTATTGACACAGCCATGGAGGAATTGTTGGAACAGGCCCAAAGTCAGAACTTTGTGCCGGTTATCGACGACAGAAATGTGTTCATCGGAATTATTACAAGAAGTGACATCATAAAGTATTTTGCGTGACAGTGCACTTTTTTGACATTCCGGATGAAAAACTATATAATGAAAAAAATTGTAACCAAATATACAGGAGAGGGATGTAAGATGAAAAAACTGGAAGAATATGTATTAAGTATACCGGATTTTCCCGAGGAGGGTATTATTTTCCGTGATGTGACCAGCGTATTGCAGGATGCGGAAGGACTTCAGCTGGCAATCAATACCATGCAGGAGAAGATTCGGGATTTGGATTATGATGTGGTGGTGGGACCGGAATCCAGAGGATTCATATTCGGAACACCTATTGCTTATAATAGTAAGAAGCCTTTTGTGCTGATTCGCAAGGCGGGAAAGCTGCCCAGAGAGACAGTTTCCGTCTCTTATGATTTGGAGTATGGTCAGGCAACCATTGAGATGCACAAAGACAGCATTAAACCCGGGCAGAAGGTTTTGATTGTAGACGATTTAATTGCTACCGGCGGTACTACCGAGGCGATGATTAAGCTGATTGAGAGCCTCGGAGGAGAGGTCGTGGGAATTGTGGTTCTGATTGAACTGGCCGGACTGAAAGGAAGAGAGAAACTGAGCGGTTATCGTCTGGAATCAGCTATCTGTTATCCCGGTAAGTAGTCCGGTCTGCCAGTGACGGCAGCTTACTTGAGAGATACGGCAGGAGAGCGTGGGACAGCTATGGCAGAAGAAAAGAACGAGGTCATCTTTGATGACGGAAAGATAAGTGAATCCCAGGAATTCAGGAATCCCGATGATTTGTACAGGGAGCTTATTGAGCGTGTGCGGAAATATCACCCAAGCGATGATATTTCCATGATTGAAAAGGCATATCGGGTAGCATCGGAAGCACACAAAAATCAATTCCGCAAGTCCGGTGAACCATATATTATTCATCCGCTGAATGTTGCCATTATTCTGGCAGAACTGGAGCTGGATAAGGAGACGATTGTGGCGGGACTGCTCCACGATGTGGTGGAAGATACCGTCATGACGGAGGAGGATCTGAAACGCGAGTTTGGGGATGATGTGGCACTTCTGGTGGATGGTGTCACAAAGCTGGAAAAGATACCTCTGTCCGCCGGAGCAAATCAGCCGGATGAGAAGCTGGAGATGCAGGCGGAAAATCTTCGCAAGATGTTCCTTGCCATGGCGAAGGATATCCGCGTGATCATGATTAAGTTGGCTGACAGACTCCACAATATGCGTACTTTGAAGTACAAGACACCGGAGAGTCAAAAGAGGATTGCCAAAGAGACGCTGGAAATCTACTGCCCCATTGCCCAGAGATTGGGTATCAGCAAGTTGAAAGTGGAGTTGGATGACTTGTCCCTGAAATACCTGGAGCCGGAAGTCTATTACGATCTGGTCAATCAGATTGCCATGCGAAAGAGCGCCCGGGAACAGTATATACAGAGTATCGTTGATGAGGTCAGTGAGCACATAGCCAAGGCGGGAATTAAGGCCAAAGTGGATGGGCGTGTCAAGCATTTTTTCAGCATCTACAAAAAGATGAAGAATCAGAACAAGACGCTTGACCAGATATATGACTTGTTTGCGGTGCGCATTATTGTGGATACGTTGAAAGACTGTTATGCCGCATTGGGTGTTATCCACGAGATGTATAAGCCTATTCCGGGACGTTTCAAGGATTATATTGCCATGCCGAAGGCAAATATGTACCAGTCTCTTCACACGACATTGATCGGAAGTAACGGGCAGCCCTTTGAGATACAGATTCGTACCTTTGAAATGCATAAGGCGGCGGAGTACGGTATCGCCGCCCACTGGAAATATAAGGAGGCTTCCGACGGCAAGAAGGTGGAAGCACAGGAGGAAGAGAAGCTGGTATGGCTGCGACAGATTCTGGAGTGGCAGCGGGACATGTCCGACAACAAGGAGTTCATGAATCTGCTGAAAAATGATTTGGATTTATTCTCGGATAATGTATACTGCTTTACACCTTCGGGCGAGGTAAAGAATCTTCCCGCCGGCTCTACGCCTATCGATTTCGCATACAGTATTCATTCCGCTGTCGGCAACAAGATGGTGGGTGCCAGAGTCAACGGCAAGCTGGTGACAATAGACTATGAGATCAAAAACGGGGACCGTATCGAAATCATTACATCCCAGAATTCCAAGGGACCCAGCCGTGACTGGCTGAACGTAGTCAAGAGCACTCAGGCAAAAAACAAGAT
>JAEDMI010000034.1 GCA_016303085.1 Acetatifactor sp. | reverse complement strand
CAGATTTATCCCGAGAAGAACACTATGGATGTGTTGTCGCAATGGCTGGCCCAGGGAATGGTGTCATGCTTTGACAAGACAAGCAATCAGAAAATGGAAGCTTTTCTGACAACAGATAAGCCGTTGGTCTACTCCGGTGATAACATGGAGGGAGAGTTTCGGGAAGCAATCAGGAACCTGGGTGCCAGGGCAATGATGGTATTTCCCATACTGCATCATGAAAACGGTACAGGGATGGTTCTTGTCCTGAATCATCGGAGACAGAAGCACAGCTGGAGCATGCCGGAGATTAAGTTTACCGCAGATGCGGTAAAGCTGCTGCAGAGTATTTTGACCAGACGTATCCAGAAAAACTCTATTGCAAGCTCCTATGAGGCATTAGAGGCGATACTGGATAATGTGGGATGTGCTATTTATGTGAAGGATAAGAGTACCGGAGAGAGATTGTTTGCCAACCGAAAGCTCCAGAATACCTTTGTCGGGGAATTGAAGAGAAATACCTTTGGGGATTTGCTGGAGCATGGTATCAATGCCGGTCAGGAGAACGGTATCTATGAGATTCATCATGGAGAGCGGGATCGCTGGTACGATTTGATTTTTAAGGAGATTTCCTGGGTGGATGGAAAGTCGGCTATCCTTTACTCCCTGTATGATATTACGGATAAGAAGCTGTATCAGCGCAAGATTGAGCAACAGGCGTATACGGATTTCCTGACGGGACTTTACAACAGAATGTGTTGTGAACGTGATTTGGCAAGACAGATTGACAATGCGAAGAAGACGGATTCCATCGGCGCGCTTTTATACCTTGATTTGGATGATTTTAAACATATCAACGACGGGCTGGGACATCAGTACGGCGATGTACTGCTTAAAGCAATCTCACATTCCCTGCAGAGAATTCAGGGCATTGAGAATACCTGCTATCGAATGGGCGGCGACGAATTTGTCATTGTCATTCCTCCGGACCAGTATTCGAGATTTGATCAAATCGTTGAAGATATTAAGCAGATTTTTGCAAGGCCCTGGTTCCTGAAGGATACCGATTACTACTGTACCATGAGTATGGGAATTGTCACATTCCCGGACTTAGGTGATTCTGTAGCGGATTTGGTGAAAAAAGCGGACATTGCCATGTACGAGGCAAAGAAGAGCGGCAAGAACCGTGTGGCCAGATACAATGCAGGTATCAATACCTCCTCGGGCAGACGTCTTGACATGGAGAAAAACATGCGAGATGCCGCTGCGGACGGATATAATGAGTTTGAAATCTATTATCAGCCTATCATCAACGTGCAGGACGGCGAAAAATGTGCCGGCGCTGAGGCTCTGGTTCGGTGGAATAGTGCAAATCTGGGCTTTATTCCGCCTGCGGAGTTTATTCCTCTGGCGGAATATCTGGGACTGATTAATCCTATCGGGAACTATATTCTGAAAGAAGCCTGTACACGTTGCAAGATGTGGAATGAAGCCGGATATGACTACAAGGTGAATGTAAATCTTTCTGTGGTGCAACTGCTGCAGACGGATGTGGTGGAGATCGTGGAAAAAACCCTTGAGGAGACAGAACTTGAACCCAGGAATCTTACACTTGAAGTGACAGAAAGCCTTGCTATTAATGATATGGAACGCATGAAGGGAATATTGAACCGTATCAAGGCGCTGGGGGTAAAGATTGCCCTGGATGATTTCGGAACGGGATATTCCTCACTGAATCATATCAGAGAGATTCCCTTTGACATGATAAAGGTGGATCAGAGCTTTGTGAAGGAACTGGCGGAGGATGCCTATTCTCAGTCCTTTGTCAAAATGGTAGCGGAACTGGCGGAGACGCTGGGCGTAAATATCTGCGTGGAAGGTATTGAGAAAGAGGCTCAGTATAATGTGGTACGAAATATGAAGGTCAAGTATATTCAGGGCTTTTATTTTGACCGGCCGATGAAGCGCGAAGACTTTGAGGCAAAATACTGCGTCGAAGAAACATAAGTAGCGATAGTTCTTGCATTTTGGTGACGAAGCGTGTAATATTATAGTATCGGCTGCATGACTGGCGGAAGTGGGAGTACCCACGGGGAGTGCAGCAAACGAGATAGCCGACCGCCTGGGCACCACCTATGTTTGTGATGCTCAGGTGGTTTTTGTCTATTAAAGGAGGAAAATTCCTCTGCTCCTGTATGGACAGTCGCATTTTGCTCCGCAAAACAAGGAGGAAAACTATGTTACAACTGGATCAGGAACTGAAAAACAATGCATACCCCGGAAGAGGCATCGTAATCGGGCGTTCTGAGGATGGAAAGCATGCTGTTACGGCATACTTTATCATGGGAAGAAGTTCCAACAGCCGCAATCGTGTCTTTGTGACCGAGGGTGAGGGAATCCGTACGGAAGCTTTTGACCCGAGTAAGTTGGAGGACCCCAGCCTGATTATCTATGCGCCTGTGAGAGTTTTGAAAAATGACACAATCGTCACAAATGGAGACCAGACGGATACAGTATACGATGGCCTTACAGAGGGATTGACTTTCGAGCAGTCTTTGAGAAGCCGTGAGTTTGAGCCGGACGGGCCTAACTATACCCCAAGAATTTCCGGTCTGATGCATGTGGAGAACGGTTCCTATGATTACTCTATGTCAATTTTAAAGAGTAATAACGGTGATCCTTCCTGCTGTAACAGATATACTTACACCTATGATAATCCTACTGCAGGCGAGGGTCGCTTTATCCACACTTACATGCACGACGGAAATCCGCTGCCCAGCTTTCAGGGTGAGCCCAAGGTGGTGAAGCTTGAGGGAAGCATCGACAGTTTTACCGAGATGGTGTGGAACAGTCTGAACCCTGACAACAAGGTGTCATTGTTTGTGAGATACATTGACATTGCAACAGGAGCTTACGAGACCAGGATTGTGAATAAGAATCAGTAAACCAATTGCCTGTAACCAGTCGGGAAAACGCGGTAAACCCGACGTAACAGATTGTAACGTGACAGATAAGAACGTAATACGTTAATCTGAGAAAGGAATATATTAATATGAATGAAATCGAATTGAAATACGGATGTAACCCGAATCAGAAACCCTCCAGAATCTATATGGAGGACGGCAGCGAACTGCCGGTTACCGTTTTAAACGGTAAGCCCGGATACATCAACTTTCTGGACGCCTTTAACGGCTGGCAGCTGGTTAAGGAGCTGAAGGAGGCCACCGGTCTTCCCGCAGCTACTTCTTTCAAGCATGTTTCTCCCGCCGGCGCGGCAGTGGGCCTGCCTCTGGGCGATACTCTTGCAAAGATTTACTGGGTGGATGATTTGGGCGAACTTTCTCCTCTGGCATGTGCGTATGCAAGAGCGAGGGGGGCGGACAGAATGTCTTCCTTCGGAGACTTTATTGCTCTCTCCGACATTTGTGATGCAGATACCGCAAGGCTGATTAAGAGAGAAGTTTCCGACGGTGTGATTGCTCCCGGCTATACGGATGAGGCGCTGGCTATGCTGAAATCCAAGAAGAACGGAAACTACAACGTAATTCAGATTGACGCATCCTATGTACCTGCGCCTGTGGAGAAAAAGCAGGTGTACGGCATCACCTTCGAACAGGGCAGAAACGAACTGGATATCAACGGCAATCTGCTCTCCAATATCGTTACCGTAAACAAGGAAATACCCGAGAGTGCGCTCATTGATATGAAGATTGCGCTGATTACCCTGAAGTACACCCAGTCTAATTCCGTATGCTACGTGAAAGGCGGTCAGGCCATCGGCATCGGTGCCGGACAGCAGTCCCGCATTCATTGTACAAGACTTGCGGGACAGAAAGCAGACAACTGGTTCCTGCGCCAGTCCCCGCAGGTGATGAGCCTGCAGTTTGTAGACGGGCTGGGAAGGGCAAACAGGGACAATGCCATTGACGTATATATGGGAGATGAATATATGGACGTTCTGGCTGACGGGGCATGGGAACAGATTTTCAAGGTAAAGCCTCCTGTATTTACAAGAGAGGAGAAACGCGCGTGGCTTGACAAGATGCAGGATGTTACCCTTGGCTCCGACGCTTTCTTCCCGTTTTCCGACAATATTGAGAGAGCACATAAGAGCGGTGTGAAGTATATCGCACAGCCCGGAGGCTCCGTGCGTGACGATGCGGTCATCGAGTGCTGCGACAAGTACAACATGGTGATGGCATTTACCGGAATCAGATTGTTCCACCACTAATATTGCGCTGAGAGGGGGATGCTTTATGAGACTGTCAGACCTTGAAGTAAACAAAAAAATAACCCTTCAATGCCATGATAATCCGGATGCGGATGCAATCGCATCCGGGTATGGATTATACTGTTACTTTCAGAGCAAGGGCAGAGAGGTCAGGCTGGTATACAGCGGGGCGAACAGGATTCAGAAATCCAACCTGTGCCTGATGGTGGAAAAACTGAAACTGCCCATTGAATACATCAGTGTTGCCAGAGGAGAGACAGTGCAGGTGGAAGGGCTTCTGATTACCGTGGATTGCCAGTACGGCTCATGTAATGTGACGGGACTTACCTCCGACAATGTGGCGATAATCGACCACCATCAGTTGGAAAAGGATGCCATTCTGCAGAGCATTATCAATCCGAATCTGGGCAGCTGTGCCACATTGGTATGGAAGCTGCTTCGGGAGGAAGGCTTCGATGTGAACGGGGATGAAAACCTGGGTACGGCTTTGTATTACGGACTTTACACGGATACCAACCAGTTCTCAGAACTGTATAATCCTGTGGACATGGACATGAGAGAGGCAGTGACGGTTGACAAGAGCCTGATTACCCTGTTCCGAAATTCCAATCTTTCGCTGAAGGAACTGGAGATTGCCGGAATTGCCCTGATTCGCTACAGCTATAACGATGACTATGAATTTGCAGTTATCAAAGCCCAGCCCTGTGATCCCAATATTCTGGGCTTAATCAGTGATTTTCTGCTTCAAGTGGATGCCATCAAGACCTGTGTGGTGTTCAACGAAGTCCATGACGGATATAAGTTTTCGGTGCGAAGCTGTATCAGAGAGGTCAATGCCAGCGAACTGGCAGATTTCCTGGCAGACGGAATCGGTTCCGGCGGTGGTCACTATGAGAAAGCCGGAGGCTTTATCAGCCTGCGCCGGTATGAAGAAAAGTATCCCACCCTGCACACGGAAGGCTATTTTAACAATCGCATGACCCAGTATTTTGACAGCTTTGAGCTCATCTATGCGGAGGACTATGAGGTTGACCTGAGTACCATGAAGAAGTACGTGAAGCGCAAGATTCCCGTAGCCTATGTGAAGGCAGATGAGATACTTCCTGTCGGAACTCCGATTACAATCCGTACACTGGAGGGAGACATCGATATGACTGTGGAGGAGGATCTTTACATCCTCATCGGTATCAAGGGTGAGGTCTATCCGAATCGGAGAAAGAAATTTCTGGAGACCTACAGTCTGCTGGATGATTCCTATGACAGAACTGCTTATATCCATAAAGCGGAGTATGCACCGGTTATCAAGAACAGGTTGGACGGCAGGGATATGTTGCTGTCGGACTATGCCCACGGCTGTATTCCGACAGGTGAGGTACACATACATGCCCGGCCTTTGGAGAAGGGTGTCAAGGTGTTTACTGCTTGGGATAAGAATAAGTATATGCTTGGCAAGCCGGGCGACTATCTGGCGGTCCGATGCGATGACCTTCACGATATCTATGTGGTAGAACGGGATATGTTTGCAAGGAGCTATGATGCCGCAGGGAAATAGCGCAGGAGGTAGCCTTTGTCACAGTATTCCGGCAAAAACATTGTATAGGGATAACCCCGAGTAGACATGCAAAAATAACAGGAACCAGCTGAAGATTACATAAGCGGCATGTCCCGCACCGCGCTTCTTCTGCATAGTGGAAAGCATCAGACGGCATACACTCACCGCAAAAAATATCGTCATACCCGCCATCATGCACCAAGCGAAGTTGCCCGCGTCCTTGCGACTGCCGGATTCTGCCAGCACAGAAAATTCCAGCACGCCTGTCAAATATCCCAATATCCCAAGTCTTCCCTCCGTGGTCTTATAAAAGTAGCCGGGGTTTGTCAAAAGCATCCAGATTGGAAAGAACATGCCGAGCAGGATGCTTTTTGGCACATTTAATGAGAAAAAGTGCCAGACCTCCAGGGGTTTTGTCAGTACCACAGAGATGCCCTGTTCTTTGCCGAAGAAAAACAAGGCTACGTATTCCGTCAGAATATAGGCACAGGTCGGAAGAGTGGCAACAGCCAGCTTCCAAGCAGCGTCCCACACGACTTTCAAGGACAGTGTCTTTTTCCGTGCACCCTCTAGGAAGTCAAGAAGAATTATAATTACACCGGCGGGCAGCAACATATACATAAAAGTCGGCTTTGCCAATGCGGAGCAAAAGGAGAAAAGACCAAAGTAGAGATACAGTCTTCTGCCCTTGAAAAATACGGTTTCCTGACCGCGATATTTTCTAATGATGTCGATTCCTGCCATCATGGTCAGCAGACCGAATCCCTTGGTTGCCATATGGGTCGGGTTATGCATGGGATTAGGAGTAAACTGTCCCATGTAGCCATCGGAAAACCATTCCATAATCAAGGGTCCCACAAAGGAGAGAGAAGCTGAGCCGAGGGAGGCCCATGCCAGCTTTTTCTGACCGGTGTATGCCATGAGAAGTCCATACAGGAACCAGACCGTAACAGCAAAGGAAAATACGCCGAACCAGGCGAAAGTAAATGACGCTGCCGCCTCAAGCGGCATATGCGCTCTGGACTGAAAGAACTTGACAATAAGATGCCAGAGCATGTGTGGAACCCTGAGCCATGTCTGAAAAAACACCTTGGGGTTTAAATAAAAATTCAGGGCAAACTCTGCGTGTGCTTTCATGTCCTGAAGACCATCTGCGGTGCAGAAAGCATAAGCAATTCGGTAGTATAAGACAAAAACCAGCACAGCCAGACCGGCGCAGATGACAAGAGAGGACTGCGTGGAAGACGCGCTCTCCTCATAATGTGCCTGAGAAGGCACCATTGCATTTTCTTTGAGATACACTGAAAGTTTATTCCTGATTTTTTTTATCATTTTTTATAGAGTCCTCTGTAAGGGTGTTTTGTGAAGTTTCCCCCGCTTCCCGGATATTTCTGCGTCCGGTGAAACTGTTGCACATTGTAAATAATAGGATAGTTTGTGTTTCGTGTCAATGTTTAAATTGCGGGTTTGCGGGGCAGAGGTTGGAAGAACTACTTGATAATGCTTCGGCATATGTGCTATCATTAAGGGAAGCAGGTAATTAGTACAAGCGGTTTGGAAAGGCAAGGAACGACCAAATGAGTGAGACAGAATCAAGAAATTTTATTGAAATGATTATTGACAAGGATCTGGCGGAGGGAGTATATGATACCGTACACACCCGTTTTCCTCCGGAGCCTAACGGATATCTTCATATCGGACATGCCAAGGCAATACTGACAAACTATGGACTGGCTCAGGAGTACGGCGGCAAGTTCAACATGCGTTTCGATGACACAAATCCTACCAAGGAGGACATTGAGTTCGTGGAGTCCATCAAGGAGGACGTGGCATGGCTGGGAGCGGACTGGGAGGACAGGCTGTTTTTTGCGTCCAATTACTTTGAGCAGATGTATGAGGCTGCCGTAAAACTGATTCAGAAGGGAAAGGCTTATGTGTCCGACCTTTCTGCAGAGCAGATTAAGGAGTACAGAGGCTCTTTTACGGAACCCGGAAAAGACGACCCTTACAATACGCGCTCCGTGGAGGAGAACCTGAAGCTGTTTCGGGAGATGAGAGACGGAAAGTATGCCGACGGAGAGAAGGTGCTCCGTGCCCGCATTGACATGGCATCGCCCAATATCAATATGCGTGACCCTGTTATCTACCGGGTGGCCCATATGACCCATCACAATACGGGAGATGCATGGTGTGTATATCCCATGTACGATTTTGCCCATCCCATCGAGGACGCCATCGAAGGAATTACTCACTCCATCTGTACATTGGAATTTGAGGACCACAGACCTCTCTACGACTGGGTGGTGAGAGAGTTGGAGTATCCTCATCCTCCCAAGCAGATTGAACAGGCAAAGATGTACCTGAAAAATGTGGTTACCGGAAAACGCTATATCAAGAAGCTGGTTCAGAACGGAACCGTGGACGGCTGGGATGACCCCAGACTGGTGTCCATTGCCGCTCTCAGACGTAGAGGTTTTACACCGGAGTCCATCAGGATGTTTGTGGAAATGTGCGGTGTATCCAAGGCTCAGTCCGTAGCGGATTATGCAGCACTGGAGTATTGTATCCGTGAAGATTTAAAGGCGAAAGCCCCCCGATATATGGCAATACTGGATCCTGTAAAGCTGGTAATCGACAATTACCCGGAGGGACAGACAGAAATGCTGACCGCTGTGAACAACCCGGAAAATGAAGGGTTGGGCAACAGGGAAATTCCCTTTGGCAGAGAGCTTTATATTGAGCGGGAAGACTTTATGGAGGAACCGCCGAAAAAGTATTTCCGGATGTTCCCCGGTAATGAGGTTCGGCTTATGAATGCCTATTTCGTAACCTGTACCGGATGTGTGAAGGATGCGGAGGGCAATGTGACGGAAGTTCACTGTACCTACGACCCGGCATCAAAGGGAGGAAACAGCCCTGACGGAAGAAAGGTGAAGGGAACCATACACTGGGTGGCAGCGGAGACGGCTATTCCTGCTGAAGTACGTCTCTACGAGAACCTGATTGATGAGGAAGTGGCAAATGAGAAGGGCTCTATTTACAACGAGGAGGGTGAGCTTTATCTTAATCCGAATTCACTTACGGTGAAACAGTGCTTTTTGGAGCCGGCTTTTGCGGGGGCAAAGGCTTATGACAGATTCCAGTTTGTAAGACAGGGATTCTTCTGTGTGGATGCAAAGGACTCCACCCCGGACAGACCGGTATTCAATCGCATTGTATCGCTGAAAAGCTCTTTTGTACTGCCGAAGTAGGCGGATGGAAAACGGAGGGAAATATGGGAATATTATCAGGACTTGGGGGCCTTGGTCTTGGAGGCCTTGAGGGGATGGACATTTTTGAAGAGGAAGAGGCTAAGAAGGAGGCATCTGTAGCGGCAGCTCCGCCCAAAATCGAGGAAAAGGACTTAATCTACGATAAGAACTTTACGTGTCCTGTCTGTGGTACGGAATTTCGGGCTAAAATTATGAAGACGGGAAAGGCAAAGTTGCTGGGAACAGATCAGGATTTGCGTGCCAGATATGAAGGAATAGATGCGGTAAAGTATGACGTAGAGCTGTGCCCTGTGTGCGGTTATGCGGCGCTGAGCAGATATTTTTCCAATCTGGGCAGTGCTCAGGCCAAGCTGATTAAGGAAAAAATCAGCATAAGCGTACATATAACCGAGTACCACGATGAGGTTTACAGCTATGAACAGGCCTTTGAGAGGTATCAGCTTGCATTAGCCTGTGCCATGGTAAAAAAGGCTAAAGCCAGCGAGAAGGCTTATATCTGTCTAAAGAGCGGTTGGTTGGTAAGAGGCTGGAGAGAGAACCTTCAGGATAACGGAAAGGGAAATGAAGCGCTGGTTGAGAAGCTGAAAAAGCAGGAGGATGATTATTTACAGAATGCTTTCAGAGGTTTTGCAGAGGCCAGAAAATCGGAAAGCTTCCCTTTGTGCGGCATGGATGAGATAACTGTAGATTATCTGTTGGCGGTGCTGGCCATCAGGTTTAAGAAGTTTGATGTGGCGAGCCATCTGGTGGCAGGTATTTTGGCTTCTCCCTCAGCAAATGCCCGCATGAAGGATAAGGCAAGAGATTTGAAGGAGCAGATAATGGCTGAAAAAAAGAGATGAAACTATGTATGATATGACGATTCGTCTACAGGCGGACAGCGGTGTCTGCCTGTATGAGCAGATATACGGGCATATAAAGAAAGAAATCAGGGATGGGAAGCTTCTGGAAGGTGAGAGGCTTCCCTCCACGCGTTCTCTGGCAGATTATCTTCAGGTGGCCAGAAGTACGGTGGATTATGCCTACGGACAGCTGTCGGACGAGGGATATATCGAGGCCCGGCCCTGCAAGGGATATTATGTGTGTCCCTTGGAGGAAATGCTGCAGGAGGAAAGTCGGGGTAAGGCAGTGTCGGACGTACCGGAAAATGTCAGACCCCGGGAATTGCCGGAGACGGAGGGGGAAGACAGCGGGCAGTCTTGTATGCCTTGCGAGTATGACTTTTCTCCTCATGAGATTGACATGTCGGGTTTCCCGTTCAGCGTCTGGAAAAAGATAACAAAAAATATCCTGACTGACGCAAACAGTGACCTGTTCTCCAGAGGAGAACCTCAGGGCGACTATGATTTGCGTCTGACAATCAGCCGGTATCTGCATTCTTCCCGGGGAGTGAACTGCAGACCGGAGCAGATTGTGGTGGGAGCGGGAAACGATTATCTTTTGATGCTTCTGGAAAAGATTCTGGGCAGACACGTGCGGATTGCCATGGAGTATCCCACCTACGGAAGGTCGCGCCGGATTTTTCAATCTTTTGCGGATCATGTCGTGACGGTGAATATGGATGAAAGCGGTATGATGGTGAAAGAACTTGCAAAGGAAGATGTGAGCGCGGTCTATGTGATGCCGTCTCATCAATTTCCTTCAGGTATTGTCATGCCCATCGGGAGAAGGTTGGAACTTTTGAAGTGGGCATACAGTGGCGCCGACCGATATGTGATTGAGGATGACTACGACAGCGAATTCCGATATCATGGAAAGCCTATTCCGGCTTTGCAGGCATCCGACGAGCACGGACGGGTTATTTATCTGGGCAGTTTTTCCAAGGCTATTGCACCGGCTATCCGCGTCAGCTTTATGGTCTTGCCGGAGCCCCTGCTGGAGAAATACAGACAGGACTGCTCCTTCTATTCCTGTACTGTATCTCGTATCGACCAGAGTATTCTCAACCAATTTATCAGGAACGGATATTTTGAGAGACATCTGAACAAGATGCGAAAGATATACAGGGCAAAGCATGAACTGCTCCTAGAGTGTCTGCGGCCTTTTCAGAGTGCATTTACGGTGTCGGGAGAAAACGCGGGGCTGCATCTTCTGCTGACCTCAAAGAAGAAATTGTCGGAGACGGAACTGGTACGGCTGGCGGAGGAAAAGGGTGTCAGGGTTTACGGGCTGACAGACAGTATGAAGGGCACGGAGGGTTATAAGGGGTCTGAAGACGGAAAGGCGGGAACGATTCTCCTGGGCTTCGGAGCTCTGAGCCGGGAACAGATAGAAGAGGGAGTCAGGCGCCTACAGGAAGCCTGGCTATAAGTAAGAAAGAACGCACCGTTTCATCGGTGCGTTCTGCTGCTTGCAATCAGTTATCGGAGACAGGGGGTTCTTCATCGGAGGAATCGTCTTCGTCAAAGAATTCCTCAACGGTTTCCTCCACTTTATCCGCAGCTTGTGCAACGGTTTCCGTCAAAGGAGTGAAGCCGTCCTTTTCTTCGTTTGCTGCGTTTTTGGATTCGGGAGTCAAAGAGACATAGTGGGAATTGCCGGAAGTTTCATCCAAATCCTCGCTGAAATCGTCGTAATCGTCATCCTCGGGTACGGGACTTACAGTATCCTTCTTCTGCAGATAATAGTAAGCAGCTGCGGCCGCAGTGCCGATTGCTGCGGTGAAAAGCAGGAATTTTCCAAATTTTTTTGCCATAGGTTACTCCTTTCGGTTGGTTGATTCTACCAATTAACATTTTAATACTATTCTGCTGAATTGGAAAGAGAATATGTACAAATTTACAAATTTTTTAGGATTTCTAATTTCATTGAAGCATAATTCGTGGTACAATGTAGGCAAGCATAATATATTTTTGGAGAAGTTTTATGAACGGCAAGTTTTTTGACCTGAAAAAGGAAAAGCAGGACAGGATGATTAACGCGGCACTGAAGGTGTTTGCTCTTCAGGGATACCGCCATGCCAGCACCGACGACATTGTCAGGGAGGCAGCTATCAGCAAGGGACTCCTGTTCCATTATTTCGGAAGTAAACTTGGCTTATATAGTTTTATCTATGATTACAGTGTGAGATACATGAATCTTGAGCTTCGTTCCACCGTGGATTCCGGGGAGAGGGATTTGTTTGAGGTTATGAAACAGACGGAGTGCGCCCGTATGCATGCCATGCGAGGTTATCCGTATATGCAGCAGTTCCTGAACCGTTCCATGTCCGAGGATGTCAGCGAAGCGCTTCTGGCCATTGAGGAGAAGAGAGGTTCCCTGGAGGAGACCTACCAGGGGATTAATGCGCAGATAGATTACAGTTCTCTACCCCGGGGAGTAGACGGAGAAAAGCTGCGCAAGATGTTGGATTTTACGGTAAAAGGGCTGTTGACGGAGCGATTTCAGGACGCATCCTTCCAGCCGGAGATGCTTTACGGAGAAATCTGCAATTACCTAGATATGATGAGGCAGTTGGTTTACAGACAGTAAGTGGCTCAAAGTTTGCAGCTTGCAGAAAGGTGTGGTTATTAAAATGTATCGGTTTACGGAAGATTGTATGACGGGTATTTTTGAGATTGACGAAGAGCATCGTCAGCTCTTTGACATCATCAACGAGACCTTAGAACTGGCAGAGAATGAAACTGCTTCGGCATCCGGAGCCAAAAATCTGCTCAGGGCACTAAAAAAGTATGCGGAGCTTCATTTTGCTCATGAAGAGGAGTATATGGAGAAGCTGGATGACCCTGAGCTTCCGCGCCAGAGGCAGGAGCATAAAGCCTTTTCAGAAAAGTTGGACAGTTTTTCTCCGGAGAGCCTGGATGAAGAGAACGGAAAAAGGATATTGAAGGATATGTTGGAGTACCTGTCACGCTGGCTGTATCACCATATTTTGGGCAGTGACATTATGATAGGGCAGATTCGTCCCGTCAAGGAAAGCGAAGACCCCTTTGCCTTTACGGAAAAATACCGCACCGGGATTAAGCTTGTGGATGAGGAACATGAGACTCTGTTTCAAATTATCAGGGAAACCAACGACCTGATTCGGGAGGAACTTCTGCATGACAAGTTTGATGAGATTGTTGCAATACTGGACAGATTGAAAGAATATACGGTTCATCACTTCCGGGACGAGGAGGACTATATGGAGCGTATCGGATATGATGGGTTGGCAGCCCAGAAAAGAGCCCATCAGGCCTTTGTGGACAAGTTAAATGAAATCAACCTTGATGATGTGGATGACAACCAGCAGAGGTATCTGACAGAACTGGTAGATTTCCTGCTCAGCTGGCTTGTAAACCACATCCTCAAGGTCGATAAGCTGATACCGGTGAAATAATTTACTTATTCGTTTTATAGGGGGCATCCGCGGGATAGCCTCCTTTTAATTTCTGCATGCCACGTTGAATGGCATCTCTTGAGTTTTTCCAGTCTGCATCTTTATTTCGGTAGTCAAACTTTTCCACCATCCAGGCTACATCCTCGGCGAGTCTCTCCATGTTCTGCTCCATCAGAGGGAACATACAGCCATAGAAATCCTCCTTTTCCCTGTCGTTCAGTCTGGAATCTGAGGCTTCGCAGAGGTCGCCGAAGTGGGACAGGCAGAATCCCTTGCTCTTTTGCACCCTTTCCCGGAAAGCGGAATCCTGTTTCCAGAGATAGAAGAAGGTGTCCATATATCTTTCGTAGGTTTCCTGAAAATGGCTGCAGATGTAGCAGGAGGATTCCTTCTCCCGTACCCAGATACCGATGGCATTTCCGCTCTCGGCGCTCTTGCGGAATTTATCCTTCAGAGAACTCTTCCCGGGTTTAAAGCCGGCAAACTCCTTCTTCATTTCCCCGATGATGCGCCGATAATGGGTTTTTAATATCCAGGCGTTTCCGAGGGTATTGCCGTAATCGAACATTTTTTTGAAGTGGGGACGGCAGAAACCGGCCCTGTCTGTCATATCCCGAATATCAGCTTCCATGTAGGAGGCACTGCTTCCCAGCACAAAATCCAACAAATCCTGTTCAATACTCCGCTCAATAAAGCAGAAAGGACACTCGTCGTCTGCATTGACCGCATCATTTAAAGGTATGGTGTAAAGCTGTTCTTTCATGTATCCTCGCATTCTGCCGCAGAAACGGTTAAAAACCTGACGGCGTTTTAGGGTTTTGCATATTGTTATTTACTTTTTCAGTGTACCGCAAATATTATGGAATTGCTACTGATTTGTAACAATTTGGAACTTAAAATTAATAAATCTTAATTTGTATTGTCGGGGATCACAGGGTACTATATAAGTATTGAAGCAATGAAAGATGTGATAGTTTTTGATATTCAGCAGTATAGAATTCCTACTTCTGTTTCTGCCGATTTTTTTACTCTGCTACCGATTATCCCCCGACAGGATAAAAAATGTTGTGCTTCTGGCAGGAAGTCTTATTTTTTATGCATTGGGAGAACCGCGATATCTGGCACTGCTCATGGTATCCATTCTGGTAAATTATATTACGGCGTTGCACCTGGAGCAGAGTGCAAGACAGAAGGACAAGGATAAGAGACAAAAGAAAAGTAAATATGAAAAAAGACGCTGCCGTCTGTTTTTGGCGGCGATTATCGGAAATATCGGAATATTGGCTTTCTTTAAGGCAGTATCGGGGGAAGCGGAGCTTCCTCTGGGCATCAGCTTTTACACGTTCCAGATGTTGTCCTATCTGATAGATGTATATAGAGGAGAACAGAGAAGGGAGACTTCCTTTGTGCGGCTGGCCACCTATGTCACAATGTTCCCTCAACTGATATCCGGGCCCATTGTCAGCTATGGTGAGGTACGCGACAGTCTGCAACAGAGAAAGTTTTCGGCGGAAACTCTGGAAGAAGGCATGAAGGTATTTACGGTGGGATTGACCTTTAAAGTGCTGTTGGCTGACAGATTGGGGCTTTTGTGGCATGATGTACAGGTGACGGGCTTTGAGAGCATTTCCACTCCTCTGGCATGGCTTGCTGCCATTGCCTATTCCATGAAAATATATTTCGATTTTTACGGTTATTCTCTCATGGCAGTAGGACTTGGCAGAGTTTTAGGCTTTGAACTGCCCGAGAATTTCAGGATGCCCTATATGGCTCGCTCTGTTAGAGATTTTTACCGCCGATGGCATATTACTTTGGGAAGATGGTTCTGCCGTTACGTTTACATTCCTCTTGGGGGAAACCGTATGGGAGAACTGAGAACGGTGTGTAATCTGCTGGCGGTCTGGATGCTCACTGCAATTTGGCACGGTGGTACGGCAAACTTCCTGATATGGGGTATGCTGTTGTGGCTGCTGATTGTGTTTGAGAGACAGTTGAGCGCACTGGGATTTGACAGGATATTTCAAAAGGGTCCTTTGAAAGTGATTCCGCATCTGTATTTATGGATTGTGATACCGGTGACATGGGTATGTTTTGCAGTGGGAGATGTGTCCCAGCTTCAGATTTATCTGGGCAGGATGTTTGGAACAGTGGAAGCTGTCAGCGTAGGCGCGGGAGATTGGGCAAAAGCACTACAGAACTACCGGTATCTGCTGGGCATCGGTGTCATTGCGTGTACCCCTGTGTTGCAGAAAGGCTATAAGCGTTGGAAGGATAATATTTTCTGCAAGCTGATTCTTGTGACATTGTTCTGGCTGTGCGTATGGCGGCTTCAGGTGGAGGGACAGAATCCCTTTATGTATTTCAGGTTTTAGGAACAGTTCCTTAGCCTGAA
>JAEDMI010000033.1 GCA_016303085.1 Acetatifactor sp. | reverse complement strand
ACGGCTGGCAGAAAATATCAATGCCAGATTGGAAGAGGTCGGTTTTGTAAATCAGGGAGTCAACGAACGTCCTAATCTGGTGGTGTTGAACAGGACGCAGATGCCGTCGGTACTTGTTGAGGTTGGGTTTATCAACACGGATGCGGACAATCAGCTCTTTGACGAACGCTTCGATGAAATTGCCCGGGCTATTGCGGACGGCATTCTCGCCACAGTGTGGACAGCGTGAGAATTTACATTCATCTTACAAACTTGTTACCCGGACGTGATATTTTCCTCCGTTTTTTTCTGTTATTATCCTGATTGTAAAAAAGAAAAAGACATGAGCAATGGCTCACGGGGAAAGTGAAACCCCGGAAAATGGAGGAGAAGATTATGAAAGCAAAGAAAATGATTGCGTTACTTAGCGCCTGCGCATTGAGTGTATTGTGTATGACGGGCTGCGGAGAGGATGCTGCGAACAGCAATGCTTCGTCAGGTTCTCAGAACTCTGTTACAGAGAGCTCATCCCGGGAAAGCAAGACTGAGGAAAGCAAGTCGGAGGAGGTAGCATTGTCCGGCACCATCCAGATGGTGGGAAGCACTTCCATGGAGAAGCTCGCTAATGCGCTGGCAGAAAGTTTTATGGAAAAATATCCCGATGTGACCGTGACAGCAGAGTTTGTAGGCTCCGGTGCGGGAATTGAGGCAGTGAACTCCGGAAATGCGGACATCGGAAATTCTTCCAGAAACCTGAAGGATGAAGAAAAGGCAAACGGTGCGGTTGAGAATATTGTTGCAATTGACGGAATTGCTGTATGCGTGGATACATCCAACACGGTTACCAATCTGACCAAGCAGCAGCTGAGCGATATTTACACCGGAACTGTTACCAACTGGTCTGAAGTGGGCGGCGCAGATGCTCCCATTGTTGTGGTGGGACGTGAAGCCGGCAGCGGTACCAGAGGAGCTTTTGAGGAGCTTCTGGGAGTAGAGGATGCCTGTGCTTATGCAAACGAGTTGGACAGCACCGGAGCTGTCATGGCAAAGGTCGCTTCCACCCCCGGTGCCATCGGTTATGTATCCCTGGATGTAGTGGATGACAGCGTGATTGCTCTTTCCCTGGAGGGTGTAGAACCCACGGCAGACAATATCAAAGCCGGAAATTATTTCCTGAGCAGACCTTTCGTTATGGCAACCAAGGGTGAAATTTCTGAGCAGAGCGAGCTGGTTCAGGCATGGTTTGATTACGTGCTGGGCGAGGAAGGTCAGGCTGTTGCAGCTAAAGTCGGACTTATCACTGTTCAGTAAACAAAGAAAGGGCAAAAGGAATGAAAACACAGACCGTGGACTTTGGTACCATAATGGGAAGTAAAAGGAATAAGGCGGTTGTGGAAAATGTGGCGCAGGCAATCTTTACGGTTTGCGCCTCTTTTGCCATTCTTGCAGTGGCTTCCATCACCCTTTATATGATTATCAGCGGAACTCCCGCAATTTTTAAGGTGGGACTGAAGGAAATTCTGTTCGGCACGGCATGGGAGCCTACCGCGGCACAACCAAGATACGGCATACTGTACGTTATCCTTACATCTATTGTGGGAACCGCGCTGGCCATTCTGATCGGAGTGCCGGTGGGAATCCTGACGGCGGTGTTTCTTGCGGAGGTAGCCGATAAGAGGGTGGCCAAAATCGTTAAACCGGCGGTGGAGCTTCTGGCGGGAATCCCATCTGTTATTTACGGTCTTTTGGGCATCTACCTGATAAACCCTCTGATGTATAAACTGGAGCTTTTGATTTTTGCGGATTCCGAGACGCATCAGTTCACGGGCGGCGCGAACCTGCTGTCTGCCGTACTGGTGCTGGCAGTCATGATTCTGCCCACGGTCATCAATATCAGCGAGACTTCCATCCGGGCGGTGCATCCCGGCATCAAGGCCGCATCTCTGGCCCTGGGGGCGTCCCATGTACAGACCATATTCAAATCCATCCTTCCGGCGGCAAAGTCGGGAATTGTCACGGCGGTGGTGCTGGGCGTCGGCAGGGCAATCGGGGAAGCCATGGCTATAACACTGGTATCGGGAAGCAGTGTCAATATGCCGTTGCCCTTCAATTCCGTGCGTTTCCTGACTACTGCTATTGTCAGCGAGATGAGCTACTCGGAGGGAACGCACAGACAGATGCTGTTTACCATCGGGCTTGTGCTGTTTGTATTCATTATGGTCATCAATATTGTGCTGAACGGCATTTTGAAGAAAGGAGCGCAGGCAGATGAGTGAAGTATGTGCAAAGGCCCCTGCGGCAGGAATGAAAGAGGATACTGCGGATACTCTGTACAGGAGGCGGAGGAGGCCGGCTGAAAGCCTTTTGCTGGGAACCATATACGGTGCGGCGTTCATCTCTGTGATGCTGTTGGTTGGAATTATCGGTTATGTGTTTATAAAGGGAATCCGGGTTGTCAACTTTGAATTCCTGACGGGAGTTACCAGTGCTTTAAAGGGTACGGTGGGAATTGCCGGAAATTTTGTAAATACGTTGTACATAATTGTAATTACGCTGTTGATTGCCACACCGGTAGGCGTGGGCGGAGCCATCTATCTAAACGAGTATGCAAAGCCGGGCAGACTGGTGAATCTGATTGAATTTACAACAGAGACCTTGTCCGGTATTCCTTCCGTGATATTCGGACTGTTCGGATATGTGTTTTTCGGCATGTTGGGATTGGATTATTCGCTGCTCAGGGGTGCCCTGACACTCAGCCTTATGGTGTTGCCGTTGATTGTGCGGAATACGCAGGAGGCTTTGCGAACCGTACCTGACAGCTATCGAAGCGGTGCGCTGGGGATGGGAGCAACAAAATGGTACATGATTCGGACCATTCTGCTTCCTTCTGCCAAATCCGGAATCCTCACCGGGGTGATTCTGGCGGTGGGACGCATTGTGGGTGAGTCGGCGGCACTTTTGTTTACGGCGGGAAGCGCCAGACTTTTGCCCAAGCTTGGCGGGAGTCTGCTGACGAATCTGGAGAGACTTGGGGAGAAGACGCTGCAGTCGGGCGGTACGCTTACCATTGAACTGTATCTGCAGATGCAGAACGGAAAGTACGAGACTGCCTTCGGCATCGGCTGTGTACTGATTATCATTGTGCTTATCATCAATCTGTTGTTAAAGCTGGTAACCGGGGAATTTCGGAGGGCATAGCGAAGGAGATAAAAATGGATAAAAGTAAAATATCGGTGGAAAACCTGAATCTGCACTACGGAACAAACCATGCCCTGAAGGATGTGAGCATGGAAATCAGAAATCATGCCGTCACGGCCTTTATCGGACCCAGCGGCTGCGGCAAATCCACATTTTTAAAGTGTATCAACCGCATGAACGATTTGGTGGAGAACGTACGTATTGAGGGTAAGGTGCTTCTTGACGGAGAGGACATTTACGATAAGAGAGTGGACACCACACTTCTCAGGAAGAAGGTGGGCATGGTATTCCAGCAGCCAAATCCGTTTCCCATGAGCATTTATGACAACGTTGCTTACGGCCCCAGGCTTCACGGTGTGGGAAACAGACAGAAGCTGGACGCAATCGTTGAGGAGGCTCTGCGGGGAGCCGCTATTTTTGACGAGGTTAAAGACAGATTGCATAAGTCGGCGCTGGGACTCTCGGGTGGTCAGCAGCAGAGACTCTGTATCGCCAGAGCCCTGGCGGTGGAGCCGGAAGTGCTGCTGATGGATGAGCCCACTTCTGCCCTTGATCCGGTATCTACGCTGAAAATCGAGGAATTGATGGAGGGTCTGAAGAAAAAGTATACTGTGGTGATTGTGACCCACAATATGCAGCAGGCAGCCAGAGTATCGGACGATACGGCATTTTTCCTGGTGGGAGAGGTTGTAGAGTTCGGTGAAACCAAGACAATCTTTTCCAGGCCTAAGGATAAGCGGACGGAAGATTATATAACAGGGCGTTTCGGCTAAGGAGGAAATGGAAGATGGCACCAAGAATGGTATTTGAACAGGAATTGGAACAGCTGAAGGAAAAGATAAAGGGAATGGGAGAGTATGCCGGAATCGGTCTGAATAAACTCCTTCTGGCGTTGAAAGCAGACGACAGGGAGGCATTAAAGCAACTTTTGGACAGCGATCGGCAGATTGTGGATATGCAGAGACGAATTGAGGCCGGATGTCTGGCGCTGATGACAAAGCAGCAGCCGGTGGCAAGAGATTTGCGTCTGGTCTCAGCAGCACTGAAGGCAGTGTCGGATTTGGAACGCATTGGTGACCATGTTTCGGATATGGCAGAACTGTTCCTACGCAGAAATACGGGCGTGGGAGAGAAAGAGGGAGACGAAATCCTTCTCAATATGCTGGAGGAGGCACGTACCATGTTCCGGGAGGCTGTGGAGTCCTTCGTGGAAGGGGATGCAGAAACCGCACGGATGGTGATTGACAGCGACGACGGTGTGGATGCGCTTTTCAACCAGATGAAGGATAAAATGATGGAGGCAATTAGAACACAGTCGCTGGATGCGGATAGTGTGGTAGATAATCTGATGATTGCAAAATATCTGGAAAAAGTGGGAGACCATGCGGTAAATGTGGCGGAGTGGACACTGTTTCAGCTGACGGGGGAAATAGGCGGAATGGAAATTTACTAAACTTTACATAGATTTTACATTGCCTGGTTATAAATTTTACATAGGACCTTTAAAATAAAATCTGTAACAAGGCGATGTAAAAGAGAGGATTATGTATGAGTTTTTTTGATTTCCTTACGATGGTGGGTGGCCTGGCGCTGTTCCTCTACGGAATGAGTATGTTGGGGGACGGTCTGGCAAAGCTTTCCGGCGGAAAGTTTGAAAGTGTTCTGGAAAAATTGACAAGCAATCCCATAAAGGCTGTGCTTATGGGAGCGGGAGTGACGGCTGTGATTCAGTCATCTTCTGCCACTACGGTCATGGTAGTGGGATTTGTCAACTCGGGGATTATGAAGCTGCAGCAGGCGGTGGGAATCATCATGGGTGCCAACATCGGTACTACGATTACCTCCTGGATTTTGGGAACTGCGGGAATAGACAGCTCTTCTTTTTTCGTGCGGTTGTGTAAGCCCACATCTTTCTCCCCCATACTGGCTATTGTCGGTGTGGGAATTCTCATGTTTTCTCATAAAGATAAACTGAAAAATATAGCGCTGGTGATGTTGGGGTTTGCGGTGCTGATGTTTGGAATGGATACCATGAGCGGTGCGGTGGAGCCGCTGGCGGATGTGCCGGAATTTACCGGTATCCTGACCCGTTTCTCCAATCCGATTCTGGGGATGTTGGCAGGTCTGGTGCTGACAGCCGTGATTCAATCCTCGTCCGCATCTGTGGGAATCCTACAGGTACTCTGTGCAACGGGAGCCGTAGGCTACAGCGCGGCACTTCCTATCATCATGGGTCAGAATATCGGCACCTGTGTGACCGCCATGATTTCCGGTGTGGGTGCCAATAAAAATGCGAAACGGGCGGCTCTGGTTCATCTCTACTTTAATATTATCGGAACGGTGCTGTTTATGGCGGTGTTCTATGCGATAAATGCGGTTCGACCCTTTGACTTTATGGCGGAGGCTGCGACTCCCTTCGGTATTGCAACCATTCATACCGTGTTTAACGTTGCGGCGACACTTTGTCTTTTGCCCTTTTCCAAGGTGCTGGTGAAGTTGGCCTGTCTCACAATCCGCGATGAAGATGTACCGGAGACGAAGCATGGGGATGAGGTGCTACAGCTTCTGGATGCCCGTTTTCTGGAGATGCCTGCCTACGCGGTAGAGCAGAGCCGTGCGGTCGCGGTAAATATGGCAGAGCTGGCAGAGGAGGCAATGAATCTGTCCATGGGGCTTTTGAAAGAGTATAATGAGGAGACGGCGAAAAGAGTGGTGGAACTGGAGAGCCGTGTGGACCGGTTTGAGGACGAGCTGGGCAGCTATCTTGTGCGACTGAGCGCAAAGGATATGACTGAGCAGGCCAGTCATACACTGACCTCTATTCTGCATTGTATCGGCGATTTCGAGCGTATCTCGGATCATGCCCGGAACGTGAAGGAAGCGGCTGAGGAAATGTATGTGAAGAAGCTGCAGTTTTCCGACAAGGCGGGAAAAGAACTGGAGGTCTTTACAAAGGCGATCCATGATATTTTAAAGATTACCATGCTCTGTTTTGCGGAGGAAGATTTGGGCCTTGCCGGACAGGTGGAACCTCTGGAGGAGGTTATTGACGGGTTAAATAAGGACATCAAGCAGCGCCATATCAAGCGGCTGCAAAAGGGCAAATGCACCATTGAGCTTGGCTTCATTTTGTCGGATATCACCACAAATCTGGAACGTGTTTCGGACCATTGCTCCAACATTGCGGTCTGCATGCTGCAGGAGAAGGGTGATGAACAGGAGCCGCATGCTTACCTGGACGAGCTGAAAACAGAGGACAATATAGATTTCAAAAGTAAGGTTCATGTATACAGGGAGAGGTACAGAATGCCTTAATAACTGCTTGCATTTGGCAGTGCGATACATTAAAGTGGAATGTAGGTAAGGGAAGGTGTGAGAGATTTATGGCACTGATTTATGTAGTGGAAGATGACAAGAGTATACAGGAGATTGAGAGCTTTGCGCTGACAAACGTGGGCTACCGGGTGGAAGGGTTTGAGACTGCAAAGGATTTCTACAAAGCTCTGGAGACTGAAATACCGGATTTGATTTTACTGGATATTATGCTTCCGGATATGGATGGCTATGAGATTGTAAAAAAACTGCGTTCCGATAAGGAGACAGTGCTGGTTCCCATCATCATGGTGACGGCGAAGACCACGGAAATCGACAAGGTGAAGGGATTGGACATCGGGGCGGACGATTATATGACAAAACCTTTTGGCGTCATGGAACTGATTTCGAGAGTGAAAGCTATGCTGCGCAGAAGCGCAAAGCCGGAAGAAAAAGTGAAAGTATTAAAGTTTGGCGATATTGTGCTGGACAAAGACAGGCACGCCGTCAGTGTGGGAGACAAGCCGGTAGAACTTACCTATAAGGAATACGAACTGTTAAAGCTGCTGCTTACCAACGCCGGAATCGTGACTACCAGGGAAACAATTTTGGACCGTATCTGGGGCACAGATTTCGAGGGGGAATCCAGAACACTGGATATGCATATGAAGACATTGCGTCAGAAGCTGGGTGAGGCGGGAGCCATGATAAAGACTGTGCGAAACGTAGGCTATATACTGAAAGAGTGACGGGAGAGGAACCGGTATGAAAAAAAGAATCAACAGGATGTTTGTGGTGATATCACTGTTGGCCATTGTGCTGACTACGGGATTGATTACAGGCGTATACTATAATCTGTTCCGTAGTCAGGTAACCGCCGACCTGAAGGATTATACCGCGCTTGTGCGGGAGATGAATGTGGATGCCGAACCGGAGGAGCCCGGGCAGGGTCTTGCCCGGAGAGGAATTCGACTGACGGTTGTGGACAGCCGGGGAAATGTGATGTATGACAATGAGGTTGACAGCAGCTCTCTGGAAAACCACGGGGACAGACCTGAAATCAGAGAAGCACTGGAGACGGGGGAAGGACAGTCTGTGAGACGCTCCAGCACACTTTCCAACAATACCTTCTATTATGCGCTGCGCCTGGAGAACGGCAATGTCCTGCGGGTAGCAAAGGATGCAGAGAGTATTGTCAGCATTTTCAGCAGTGCATTTCCAACCATTCTCTGGATTTTGGCAGCACTGATCCTGTTGAGTCTCGGAATGGCACATTTCCTTACGGAAAAGCTGATTCTGCCGGTTGAAAAGCTTGCCGAAAATATGGATTCCGAGGGTGACTGTGCAGACTATGAAGAGTTGGCTCCTTTTGTCAGAATGATACGGGAACAGCATCAGGATATTATCAGAAATGCACGGATGCGTCAGGAGTTTACGGCCAATGTGTCTCATGAACTGAAAACGCCGCTCACCTCAATCTCGGGATATGCGGAACTGATAGAGACGGGGATGGCATCGGATGAGGATGTGGTCCGGTTTGCACGGGGCATACACAACAGCGCAAACAGGCTGTTGACATTAATTAACGATATTATCCGCCTGTCTGAGCTGGACAGCGGAGAATCCGAGGAACCTTTTGAGACCTTGAACCTTTTTGAACTGGCAGAGAGCTGTACGGAAATGCTGCAGATGAATGCCGAGAAACATGATGTGACAATTACCGCGTTGGGCGAAGAGTGTTATATCAAAGGAAACAGGCAGATGATAGAAGAACTGCTGTATAACCTCTGTGATAATGCAATTCGCTACAACAATGCGGGGGGAAGTGTCACAGTGAGTGTAAAAAAGGATAGTGAGAACACCCGGGGGCAGGTGGTACTGTCGGTGAAGGATACGGGAATCGGAATCCCGGAGGAGCACAGAGAAAGGATTTTTGAGAGATTTTACCGTGTGGATAAGAGCCGTTCCAAATCTACGGGCGGTACAGGCCTTGGCCTCGCCATCGTGAAGCACATCGTCGCAAAACATGATGCGGTGATGGAACTGGACAGCGAGGTGGGCAGGGGTACCGAAATCAGAGTGATTTTCCGGGAAGTTACTGAGAACTGCGATTCCCGAAGAAAATAGCAGCCAGCATACCGGGACCGGTGTGAGCGCCGATAATGGGGCAGAGCATCATTTTTGTGATGCCTGCTTCGGGATTGATTTCCCTGAGCATCTGTTCCAATTCGTCAGCCCGCTCGGGGCAATCGCCGTGAACAATATAGACACGGTTTTTGCTTTCGTCACGGGTTGTTGCATACTTGTTTGCCAGCTCCTTCAGAGCAAGTTTATGTCCTCTTTTTTTCTCAAGAGTAATCAGTTTGCCCTCCTCGTCGATTTTCAGGATGGGCTTTATATTCAGGGCAGTGCCCAGAACAGCAGTGGTGGCAGGAATTCTGCCGCCTCTTTTTAAATACATCAGATCGTCCACCATAAACCAGTGGGAAACTTCCAGTCTGTGCTCGTTCAGCCATCCGGCGTTTTCTTCGATGGACATTCCCGCGGCGCGGTTTTCTGCAGCGGCTTCCAGAAGCAGCCCCATGCCGCCGGTAGCGCAGAGGGTGTCCACTGCCACCACCTTGGCACCGCTGTATTCCTCTGCCAGCTCGGAAGCGGCGAGACAGACGGAGTCGTAAGTTTTTGTCAGACCGCTGGAGAGAGAAAGATAAAGAACGGACTGTCCCTCTTTTAAAAGCGGAGCAAAGGTTTCTATGTAGGAGTGGGGAGTCACCTGACTTGTATGTGTCTCTTTTCCCTCCCGTTGAGCATCATAGAATTTTTTCAGAAAAGAAGGTTCCTCCAAATTGGTGCATAACCGCTCTTCTTCCCCTACCGTATAATTCATTGCCACAAATCGGATATCGTACTTTTCTATAACGGAAGGTGCTATATCCGCCGATGCGTCTGTGTAAATCAGATAATCATTCATGAAAGTTCCTCCTTTGCAGTCTCAGGGCTGTCTTCTTCTGTTTTTTCATCGGGCAGGGTCATCAGAACTTTTTTGATTCTGTTCTGATCGATACCCTGTACCTTCAGATGAATGCCGTTTTTCAGGGTAACCTCCTCATTGTCCTCGGGAAGTCTGTCCAGGCATTCGATGATGATACCGCTGATGGAGTCGTAATCTTCACTCTCTAAGTCGGTGCCAAGTTCATCGTTTATGTCATCCAGCTTCATGCTGCCTTCCACAAGCCAGGTTCGGTCATCCTTTTTCTGAATCAGTTCTTCTTCATCGGCGTCGTACTCGTCCCGGATTTCGCCTACGATTTCCTCCAGCAAATCCTCCAGGGTAATCATTCCCACGGTAGCACCGTACTCGTTCAACACGAAAATCACATTGGTGGTTTTTTCACGAATCTCGATGAGCAGGTCGGCCACTTTCTTAAATTCATATGTATAATGGGCGTCTCTCAGTATATTTCTGACATCAAAATGAGCTTCATCGTTGGCGAGGATAAAGTCCTTGATATTGATGATGCCGATGATATTGTCCTTATCGTCCTGATATACGGGAAGGCGTGTATACATGGAATCACGGAATATCTTTAAGACTTTTTCATAGGAGTCGGTGACGCTGACGGTCACCATATTGATTCTGGGAATCATGATATCCTTTGCCAGGGCGTCCGAGAAGTCGAATACATTGTATATCATTTCCTTCTCTTCGTTTTCAATAACACCATCCTCATGGCTGACATCAACATAAGTGCGCAACTCTGCTTCAGTCATGGTCGCCATTTTGCTGTTGGGGTCAATGTGCATCAGACGCAGGATGCCATTGGAAAGCTTGTCCACCACAAAAATCACAGGAGTGAGCAGCTGCATCAGACAATATATTATTCCGCTGTAGGCAAGGGAAATCTTTTCCGAAGAGGTCATAGCCCAGGTCTTTGGAACGATCTCACCGCAGAGCAGCACCACGATGGTCAGAATACCCGTGGCAATTCCCACCGCCAGATTGATTTTCATGGCAAGGGTGGTAGCCAGCGCGGAGGCCGACAGATTCACGATGTTGTTGCCGATCAGAATGGCACTGAGCATCTTGCTGTAATTCTCCAGTATCCTGTTGACGCGGACTGCCCGCTTATTGCCTTCTTCCTCGAGGGTTCGCATCCGCACGCGGTTCACGGTTGACAAGGCCGTTTCGGCAGAAGAAAAAAAGCCCGATAATATAATAAGAATAATTAATGAAACAAGTTGTATGACACCCGGGGTATCCAAAAAATCCACTCCTTTTTGCTGATAATACATATACGCTACCTAATATACATGATGGGAAAAGCTGTTGTCAAGTTTACCTGAGGTTTTGCATATCCTTTTAACATAAAATTTACATTATTCGGAGGGGTATATGGAACATTCATCTGTCATGGGTAAAAATTCGGTATTGTTTTTGCTGAAATGTCTTTTACTTGCCTACATATTGACGGGAGCGCTTCTGATGGTGCTTTCGTTTCTGCTGTACAAGGTAGGGCTGGGTGAGAAGGCGGTATCGATTGCAATCATTGTCATTTATGTGACAGCAACCTTTTTCGCCGGATTTCTGGCGGGAAAAAAGATGCAGAACCGAAAATTTATCTGGGGGCTGCTGGAAGGAGTAGCTTATTTTGTGATTCTTGCGGTGATTTCCTTTGCGGTGGGAGAGAGGACCGATGCAATTCAAAATTCGTTTTTTACCACTTTACTGCTCTGCGCAGGAGGGGGAATGCTGGGGGGAATGCTCAGCTGACGGTTGACCGCCGGTACTTTTCCGTGTATGATTAACAGAAATACTGTAGATAAAGTGAGCAAGAACAAGTATGAGTGCAAAGAAGAAATGTCCGCTCTGCAGCAAAAAGCTGGTGGAGGTAAACGGAATTCCCACCTGCCCCGACTGCGGGTACAGAGAGTCGGGGACCTCTTCAGGCTACAGCACGGCGAATGTGCATAAGCCGGTATATGAGCAGAAGGATGCTTCCGGGGCTTCTGCCAAAAATTTTATTGTGGCTGTGGTTTCCGTGGCGTTCATTGCTTTTTTGGGCGTGGTTGTGGCATTTTTATCCGGCGGTTTGTCGGATATTTTGGATTCCGCTGCAAATCGGGAGAATAACCGGCCGTCGGCCGGGGAGTCTGTCACTGCGGGGGCGGGGAATCAGGATACCTTCGACGCAATCAGAGAGAACCGGGGAAACAGGGATTTCGGAGGTGGCAGCGGCAGCAGTGAAGATGTGGACCGCAGGGTTGAGTCCTATTCCCTTCCGGAGAGCGAATTCCTGGTGAAACTGGTGGAGGACATATTCGGCAAGCCGGTGGACCGGATAAGTTATGAGGAACTCTGCAGCATTATCTACCTTGACATTTATAAGTGGAATGATACAGATGTGACAGCGGTATTGGTGGAACTTTCGGACAACACCTCGCAATGGTTTCTCTTTTCGGATGAATATGTGGACACCCGGGATCTGCGTTGCCTGGAGGGATTGGAATATCTGTACCTCGATGCCTGCTCCGTCAGCTACGGAACCGATTGGCATAACCTGAGAAACCTGAAGTTTTTAAGCTGTGATGCTTCTATGGAGGATTTGTTGGATTATATGGATGTCTCACAGCTGTTTTTCCTGAGCACGGATAACACCTTTGGAATGAATGATCTTTCTGTACTTTCGGAGTATACCGGGCTTGGATATCTGGAGCTGAATGCGGGATTTCTGGACAGTATCGAGGGAATTTCCCGGGCGGAATCGCTGGTGGGACTTTACATTGAGGACGGAGACCGCATCACCGATTTTTCTGAGCTGTATGATATGCCGCAGTTGGTGGCACTTTCCATACAATCCGGGGGTTTGAAAGATATCGGCTTTGTATCCGGTATGGATGAACTGCAATATTTGTCCCTGGAGGGCACAGAGGTGAAAAAAATCGAAGCGTTGACAGACTGTGCCGATACCCTGACTGAACTTCACCTGAGCGACAACTATCAGATAGAAGACATATCTCCGGTGATGAGCTGTACCGGGCTGGAGGAATTGGAACTGTGGGTGGATTATCAGTTTGATGTGCCTATGGAGGTGCCGGATTTCTCAGCGATGACGAATCTGAAAAGCCTGTCTATTGATGGCTATGATAAGTTTACCAATCTGGCCCGTCTCACAGGACTTACGGAGCTGACCATTGAGTGTCCCGGCTCGGGAGACGGGGAATTCCTGAAAAGTCTGCCTGACCTGGAGCGGCTGAGCCTGACGGATATGTCTGTTTACAGCGGATTCATGGACGGAATTTCAAGCCTGGAGAATTTGAAATATTTAAGTCTGGAGGAAAGCTTTGTATGGTGTGACATTAGTCCGGTATTCGGTCTGCCGAACCTGCGGGAACTGAATTTAGAGTGGACGGAATGCGGTCTGTGCCCGGAAAAGCTGACAGACAGTGAGAGTCTGGCATACCTTTGGCTTGAGCACACCACCTTTGATTCCCTGTCGGAAGACGGAACCTGGGATTACAGCAACTATGACAATGAGCTTCCCATGCAGGGGGTACTGGATGTGCTGACAACCCATACGCCGAATCTGACGGATCTTTATGTGCCGGAGCAGAAACTGGACAATCTGGATTTCACGGAAAACCTTCCGATGCTGATGGTGCTGGATGTGACAGACAACTACATAACCGATCTCTCTCCGCTTACAAAGCTGGATATGCTGATAGCCGTTTTATGCGAAGACAATCCGGTGCAGAATACGGACGGACTGGAAAATTTAAAAAAACTCTTTTACAAATAATATTTTTATGATATACTACCAATGTTTATCGGTCGGTTGACTTGTAAAATCATAAGGAGGCTATCTAAGATGAAGCATATCAAGACTTTGACAACCAGAAACTTAAAGGAGTCTATGAAGAAGGGCGGCTGTGGTGAGTGCCAGACATCCTGCCAGTCTGCATGTAAGACTTCCTGCACAGTTGGCAATCAGAGCTGTGAGAAGATTAAGTAATGATATTGCACTAGAGAGTTGACTAGAGCAAGCAGCGATTCCGGTCGCTGCTTATTCTTGTGTTTAGAAAGGAAACAAATTCGTGATACATCAATATAAAAGCAACGGGTACAACATCGTGATGGACGTGAACAGCGGTTCCGTTCATGTGGTGGATGATATTGTCTATGATATGATTCCTCTGGTGGAGCCCCTTGTGAACGAGGGCATCAAGGATGCCGACACCATAAAGGCAGCGGTTTTGAACCTTGCAAATATTCCTTATCCTGAGGAGGAGATTACCGAGGCGGTGGATGAGGTATTGGAGCTGGAGGCTTCCGGCCAGCTGTTTGCCCCCGATATATATGAAAACTATGTATTTGATTTCAAAAAGAGACAGACTGTGGTAAAAGCATTGTGTCTGCATATTGCCCATGACTGTAATCTGGCGTGTAAGTACTGCTTTGCCGAGGAGGGAGAGTACCACGGCAGGCGGGCTCTCATGAGCTTTGAGGTAGGAAAGAAGGCTCTTGATTTTCTGGTTGCCAATTCCGGCAACAGGGTGAACCTCGAGGTGGATTTCTTTGGTGGAGAGCCTCTGATGAACTGGCAGGTGGTAAAGGACCTGGTGGAGTACGGCAGAAGCCTGGAGGAGCCCAACAACAAGAAATTCCGCTTCACCCTGACAACCAACGGTGTGCTGTTGAACGATGAGATATTGGAGTTTGCCAACAAAGAAATGGCAAACATCGTGCTCAGCATTGACGGACGCAAGGAAGTGAACGACAGGATGCGTCCTTTCCGGGGCGGGCAGGGCAGCTATGATTTGATTGTGCCCAAGTTTCAGAAGGTGGCGGAGAGCCGTGAGCAGATGAGATATTATGTGCGCGGCACCTACACTCACAACAATCTGGATTTCTCAAATGACGTGATTCATCTGGCGGATTTAGGCTTTAAGCAGATATCCGTGGAGCCGGTTGTGGCGCAGCCCTCCGATTCCTATGCGATTCAGGAGGCAGATTTGCCGAAACTGAAAGAAGAGTACGACAAGCTTGCGGCGGAGATGATAAAGCGCCGCAGGGAAGGAAACGGTTTTAATTTCTTCCACTTTATGATAGACCTGGAGGGTGGTCCCTGTGTGGCAAAGAGACTGTCGGGCTGCGGCTCCGGTACGGAATATCTGGCAGTGACTCCCTGGGGAGATTTGTATCCCTGTCATCAGTTTGTGGGGAATGAAGATTTTCTCATGGGAAATGTGGATGAAGGTATTAAGAGAGAAGATATCCGGGACGAGTTTAAATGCTGTAATGTCTATGCAAAGGATAAGTGTAGAAAGTGTTTTGCCAAGTTCTACTGTAGCGGCGGATGTGCCGCAAACTCCTATAACTTCCATGGGAACATCAACGATGCCTACGATGTGGGATGCGAACTCCAGCGGAAGAGAGTGGAATGTGCGATTATGTTAAAAGTCTCCGAGATGGAGGACGGACAGCAATAGATGTAAAAAAGAAAGGACGAAAGAACCATGAAAAAGAACAAAGCGATTATTATACTGCTTTGCATTCTTCTGCTTCTGGTCGGAGTCACTTATGTGGATTTCTTCGGCATTGATGCGGAAGGTACGGGAAGTGCCTCGGATATCAATCTGGGACTTGACCTTGCGGGCGGTGTCAGCATTACCTATCAGGTGGTGGGAGATGAAAATCCGGATGCCACAGATATGAGCGATACCATCGCAAAGCTTCAGAAACGTGTGGAGGGCTACAGCACAGAAGCTATTGTGTATCAGGAAGGTGCGGACAGAATCAACATTGAAATTCCCGGTGTCAGTGATGCAAATGCAATCCTGCAGGAACTGGGAAGACCCGGTGCGCTGTACTTCATTGCGGAGACAGACTCCGAGGGAAACCGCAACTATACGGGACAGTATGTGCAGAATCCGGACGGTTCCGTGGGCATTGTCTACACAATGAACAAGACCATCGAAGAACTTCTGGCTGACGGTTCCATTCTGGTTCAGGGTACCGATGTGGCAGATGCCAGAGCGGCGTCCATCCGTGATCAGCAGATGGGCAATGTGGAATATATCGTGGATCTGACCATGACGGAAGAAGGAACGGAAAAGTTTGCCGAGGCAACCAGAAATGCTTACACCAAGGGTGAGACTCTCGGAATTTACTATGATGGCAGTATTGTCAGCGCACCTACGGTACAGGCTATTCTGACAGACGGAAAGGCACAGATTTCCAATCAGAAATCCTTTGAGGAGGCGGAGAGCCTGGCTTCCACCATCCGTATCGGCGGACTGAAGCTGGAGTTGGAGGAACTGCATTCCAAGGTAGTGGGCGCA
>JAEDMI010000312.1 GCA_016303085.1 Acetatifactor sp. | reverse complement strand
CTTCGAGTCATCTTTTTTAAAAGTTCAATATGTTTCATGGCATCACCGGTTCTGGTTCCGGAGAGAAGCAGCGCTTCATAACTTCCCTGAAATAAAATCTGACCGCCGTTTTTTCCCGCTAAAGGTCCAACATCAATGATTTCATCAGCAATTGATATGACATCTCTGTCATGCTCCACCACCAACACGGTATTTCCTCTGTCACGCAGACTCTGCAAAAGTTTTGTCATACGATACACATCTCTGGGATGCATTCCGGTACTTGGCTCATCGAAAATATAAGTCATCCCGGTAAGGGCACTGCCCATATAACGTACCAGCTTCAAGCGCTGAGCTTCTCCTCCGGACAAGGTGGAAGATTCACGATCCATAGAAAGATAAGGCAGACCAATATCAATCATACGCTCAAGAGACGCAGTCAGTGCATCTACAATGGTTTTGGCTCTCGGATCTGTGATTTTCCCCAATACTTTGACAAGCTCGGTAAATTCCATGGCACACATTTCATCAATGCTGTATCCTTCCACCTTACAGGCAAGAGATTTTTCATTGAGACGCCGTCCGAGACACAGCGGACACTTTTTCTCCTCTACCAGGTACATCAGCCGTTTTACCGAAGCTTCCTTCAAAGTAGAGGTGTCACGATGGATCAGCATCCTGTGCAGATAATGAGACATGCCATCGACCTTTTTGCTCAGCCTTTTTCCGTCTGGAGTATCCGCACCATACAGTAAACGGTTTCTCTCCTGTTCCGTAAAATCTTTCCACTTTTTGTCCAACGGAAACAGACCGGATTCGGCATACTGCTTCCAATACCAGTTGCCCACATGAAAGGCCGGAAGATCGGCCATCCCCTCGTTCCACGTCTTTTCCGGGTCAATTCGATTTTCAATATCCACCGTCATCACCTTGCCAATGCCGGAACATTCGGGACACATCCCATTTGGATCATTGAAGGAAAAATATGACGCAGTTCCTGCATAGGGTTGGCCGATGCGCGAATATAAAAGTCTCAATGCTGCATACATATCACTGATGGTACCCACAGTAGAGCGGGCGTTGCCGCCAAGGCGAGACTGATCCACAATGACCGAAGCGGAAAGATTGTCGATTCTCTCCACCTTTGGCTTTTCATATTTTGGCAGTCTTCCGCGCACAAATGCCGTATAAGTTTCGTTCATCTGCCTCTGGCTCTCAGCAGCAATCGTGTCAAATACAATGCTGGATTTGCCTGAACCGGATACACCGGTGAAAACCACGATTTTTCCTTTCGGTATATCCAGCGATACATTTTTCAAATTATTCTGACGAAGGCCACGGATAATAATCTTGTCTTGATAGCTCATAGTACACTCCTTAACTGATGGGGACGGAGTTTCTGGCTTTTTTATTGTCCCCTATGGTTTCCCATGTGTGCCAAAAACTCCGTCCCTATTGGTTTATTTTTTCTTTACCGGAATCCAGATTTCACAATAATAGTTTTCATCCTGGGTTCCCTTTTCGTATTTTGTCGGATCATCATAATACTCTACACAATATCCTGCCGCAAATTCATACTGCTTAAGGGCAGGAAGCCATTCCGTATAAATCTTGGTATTTACATCCTGAAGTGCGGTTGGCATTGACCCTTTGCAAGGAAATACAGCCCAATCAAAAGCCGGGATGGTTCTGGTTACAAATCCTTCCGGAACTTCTTTCTGCGGATTATACGGGTCTGCAATCAGGTATTCAAAATTCTCCTGTCCCATCTCCAAATCAATATTAATGCCATACCAGCCGCAAACTACTGCACTCTTTCCACTCTGAAAATGCTCCTGCCAAAACTGAGGTACGCTTTCTTTCGCTCCTTCATAAGGGAATGTCTTTGCATTTGCGATAACAGTAAATGCTTCTTTCTTAACAATCTTGTAATCCATGAGATAGCCTCCTTCTAATGATATTTTGATTTTCAGCGGAGCAAAGGACTTAAGCAACACCTCTTCTTTTCGCACAGATGTAGGTGTAACCCCATGGAATCTGGTAAATGCCCTGGTAAAACTGTCCGGAGAATCATACCCGTACTTCATAGCAATATCGATAATCTTCTCATCCGTTACCAACAGATCATTCCCGGCAAGTGCCAGCCTTCTGTTGCGGATATATTCCGACACAGTAAATCCGCAGAGCATTGCAAACCCCTTCTGAAAATAAAATGATGACACACCCACACTATTTGCCACACTCTCTACAGTGATATCCTCTGTGATATGATTCTCCATATACTGAATTGAGTTTCCTATAATAGCCATCCATTCCAAGCTTCTTTCCTCCTTTGCTTCTATCACTATTCTATCTCATCCAATACCCTTTTTCCCGACTATCTTTGCACAGATTTGTCAACAGGCCATGGGCCACTGGTTACTTTATCAATTGTACTTTATAATTTACTGCCCTTATCAGCATTTCCCGTTTACACTTTGGACAGAACAAAGGAAAATCCTTCAATTCTGTTGTCTCTAATAGCTGCAAACGGGTTTTTCCCCCACAGATCGGACAAAATAACCATTTTTTTATGTCACTCATCTTCAACACCTCTTTTCACATATCCCTTACCTGTTTCTTCCAAAATTGTTTACCCAGTGGTCCCCCCTTGGTCTATTTCTCAACTTTATCTTATCACAAAAAGTAAAACAGACCAATCCCACACGGATTTCGGTCTGTTTTACACGGAAATAATCACTCCAGTAATATTTATAGCTTTCTGCCGTACTGTCTTTGTGACATGCTCCCACCACTTAAATCAAGGATTATGAAGTGGGGGCTTCCTGTT
>JAEDMI010000311.1 GCA_016303085.1 Acetatifactor sp. | reverse complement strand
TCCTGTACAGATATGGTGCAGCAGGCTGTCCACCCAAAGATTGCCGGACTTCATACGGCGCACAAAACTGTACCACACGATACCGGCGGACAAGCTCAGATAAATGCCGTACAGAGCAAAGATTCCGTAACGCAGAATTGTGGTCAGTCTGATATTCGACATTGCCACAGGAACCGCGCCGGTGGTCTCCGCAATTCCTGTTATTACATGAAAGCCGTAAATACCGCCACAAACAAATCCTCCTGCAATGAGAATCAGCAATTCGGTCCATATATGGTCAAAGCGATTGAGATACCGGACTTTTTCTCCGTTTTCACCGATTGCCACTCCTGCCGTCACGGAGAGATAAATTCCTACCGCCAGCCATCCGATGACGAGAAAAATAATCAGGGCAAGAAATCTTCCCATGTTTGGGACAATCTTTTCATATATTGCATTTGCATTGTAGAAAGCATCTCCCTTTACGGAATAATCGGTATCCAGCCCCAGCCAGATATGTGTGGTATCGGGGTAAGCATAATCATAGGCACTGACGTAGCCGTATATTTCTTCTTCACTCAAAATAGTATTTCCCATGAACACCAGACTGTCCGGATAGTAAATCAGATATCTCCTGTATTCGGAAAAATACTCTGTCACATTCTCATCCGAGGCCTCTTTCAATTCCGGCAGATTTGTGTAAGTCCGCATACCCTCGTCAGTCATCATGCGAACCACATACTTTGCATTGCTTTTTCCCTCTTTGTACGCTTCATTGCAGACCTGATAACGCTGATAATTCAGAGTCAGACTCTCAATGGATGCCACAATATTGCTCTGAAGCCGCATGTAATCCACCCAGTTATCCACATAATGATACAACTGCTTTTCACCATCTACTGTCCCATATCGGCAATTCAGGAGCGAAAGCATAACCATGCTCTTGTCGTCACTGTGAGACACCTCTATACCATCCAGATTCTGTCCCATAATATACGCAAAAACCATGTCCTCAAGCTGCTCTATGTTGAAATCCTTCTCCTGCATTTTTTTCTGCATTTCTTGCGCAATAACGTAAACCTCCTCCGGACTCTTTCCGTAGCTGGCAGTCGCGAAAGGATCTGCATTCTCACCGTTTAGTGGTGCTCCCGTCTCGGGAGCATCCTCTCCCAGCCTGTAAAATCCGTCGAAGGACAGCTGACCGTATTCATCCAGTGTAAAATTCTCGGGATAGATGACATATCCGAAATAATTGACAAACTCCGAGATACTCATGATGCGGCTTGTGTATTCCACACCATATTTCCCCCACTTAATCAAATCATCCAGCTCATAGACAGCAGAAACAGAGCAGCCGTCGTCTGCTCCAATTTTTCCTGCATATTCCGTTATGTCAATCTTTTTATTCGAGTCAAAAACATCGTTTGTTTCCAGCTGCTCCTTAATCATCACAAGCTGCGTGATATCCGAGACCGCATTTCGGAAAAGGTCGTGATATACCTCCGACTCCTCAAATTCCTGTTTACCGTCTACCGGAAAGACTTTATATACCTGTGTTCCGTCGATGGACTCAACCTCAATATAAGAATTCAGCAACAGTCCTGCAACAGCCAGCAGCGCTCCCGCCGCCAGCAGATGCTGTACCAGCCCGATAAGTACTCTTTTTAATGTGAGTTTTTTCATATCTCCTCGATTCTGTCTACTGTTTGTCTATTTTATAACCAACACCCCATACTACCTTGAGATAACGGGGCTCCTTTGGATTAATCTCTATTTTTTCACGGATATGCCTGATATGTACGGCAACCGTATTATCCGCTCCTATGGCATCCTCGTTCCATATGCTTTCATAAATCTGGTCAATAGAAAACACTCTCCCCTGATTTTTCACCAGAAGAAGCAGGATATTATACTCTATGGGCGTCATCTTCACCGGCTCGTCATCTACCGTAACCTGTTTGGTATCATCGTTAATCACAAGCCCTCCAACCTGATAAACAGCCTTGTTGTCTGCATTCAGGCTTCCCAGCGAGGTATATCTGCGAAGGTTGGACTTTACTCTGGCAGCCAGTTCCAGCGGGTTGAAGGGCTTTGTAATATAATCATCCGCCCCGATATTCAGCCCCAGTATCTTGTCCGTGTCCTCAGACTTGGCAGAAAGCATAATAATGGGAATACTGCTGTATTCTCTAATCTTCAATGTTGCACGAATACCGTCCAATTTGGGCATCATGACATCCATAATCAGAAGATGAATATCCTCCTTTTTCAGCATTTCGATTGCCTGCTCCCCGTCATATGCCTTAAAAATATGATATCCGTCCTGGCTCAGATAAATCTCAATCGCATCCACAATTTCCTTATCATCATCGCAAACAAGTATATTCGCCATCTCTTAAATCAATCCCCTATTCTCTGCCTATAGGCATATTTTTCATCATTTATTCAAACAAACCTTTTTTAAGTGTTCCCTAGGAATTTTCTGAAGATTTCCTTAAATATACAACATTTCCAGAAAAGCCGCAAGATTCCCTCTCCGTCCCATACTGGCTCTGTGCGAAAATAAATATTCGCTGTTACAGCAGGTACAAATATCAGTCACGGAAATTCTGTCATCTTTCACACCGGCCTGCCGCAATATCTGCCTGTTTGCCTCACGAAGATTTAGTTGACACTTACCCGGCTTCCTGCCTTTCTGTACCACGCCCGGGAAATGCTCAAACCGCTCTGCCACATCTTCGCTTACCTCATAGCAATTCACACAGATTGAGGGCCCGATTGCAGTATATAAATCTTCCGGTCTTGTGCCGTAAGCCTCCCCCATGGCCTTCACCATACA
>JAEDMI010000310.1 GCA_016303085.1 Acetatifactor sp. | reverse complement strand
TTTAGTTGCCTGTCAATTTCTGATACATCTGCATCGGGCCGCTCATGTTTAATCTGTACTTTTTTCTTCGTTAACCCGATGATTTCATCGTTGGTTTTTCTAAGAGCTTCTATCCTTTTGGGAACTCGTTTACGAAGTTCAGATGCGTATGCTTCACTGTAGAATGTATCTATTGTCCTCTGGTCAACTTCCGCATCACTGAAAATACGTATGTCTTTCTCAATATCCTTCCAGTTCTTATGTATGTTAAGGAGAATATTTAAATAATACTCAGTAACAGAGCTTACGTTGATACCTTGCAACTTCAAATCAGTCGTTAGCGGTTTAATAAACTCATTGAAGTTTTTGGACGGTGACAGGACAAGATATCTGCTTTGACTATACTGACGGTAATTGAATAAAAGATAAGATATACGATGAAGTAATATCATCGTTTTTCCGCAACCGGCACAGCCTTGAACAATAAAATTTTCGTTATATGGTGCTCTAATAATCTGATTCTGGTTGTACTGAATTGACGGTATGATATTTGTGATTTCATGATGGCTACGTTTTTCTCTTAGAATTTTAACCAAGAAGGAGTCGTATACCATTGACTCTTCCGCTTTTGAAGCGGTTTTTTTGCCGCGATTGTATTCTTCAATTACATCTATTACTTGACCGTCACTGATTTCAACTTTTCTTCGGAATTGAAGATATACAGTAGCATTGTTTATGCGGAAGGTCGTGTTTTGCGTATCATACGCAATGTTTCCCAACTTTGACTGCCAGTTTATGACCGCGGGTGTAATGCTGTCATAATCATATATGAGTTGTTCGCCAATAAAAATATCTTCCGGTGTGTCCTCATCATCAAACTGGATTAATGCATGAGTGAAATACGGATTTTTATCAAGCTCTGTCATCTCAGCTATGTCGTTTTGATGTTGCATATTTTCCATAGTTAGTCCATAGAATTCAGCAAGACCAGGATTAATTGCTATTCCCTTGGGGCCTGTTTCTAAGTCTACCCAGCTGGGCTTTTCCGGTACGACTATTCTGTTGCGAATTGAAGATATTATTTTAGCTACAACTTCGTGGATGCGGTTGAGATGTTTCCGTTCTTCCGGCTTGAGATCAGAGTCAACACTAATTGTATTATTTAACTTTTTAAACGCTTTTTCTAAAATAGAACCATGAGATACTGTTAAATCGGTGATTTTTATACGGCTATTATCCTCGTCAGCTTCGGAAATAGCAGCAATCACATCTTCATTTTTGCCTACGTTAAATGGTTCAACTTTTTTCTGGGGAATTCCACAGAAGAGGAAGAGTTCATTCGTTTTGTATGTGTATCCACCACCAAAAGTGCGCAGATATTCTTTGCCGTCCTTAAACGCAACTCCGCTTATCGTATTGCCCGTAATTGTCTCAGCCTGGAACACAAAATCTGGACTCCATCTTTTCTTCCTTACAATAACAGGAAAACCATATTCACTAACAATTTCGCTAAGTGCATACTCTCTATCTTTTTCAAGCATTTCTATTACCTCACTATCAGATAAGTGATGGAGTTACAATAAACCAATTAATATTATATCATAAAAAAAGTGAAATACAAATTCACTTTAGAATCGGAGGTGAGAAATTATGGCAAGCAGAATAAAAGGCATAACTGTCGAGATTGGCGGCGATACCACAGGACTTGAAAAGGCTCTGAAGAATGTCAACAGCACAATAAAGAGTACCCAGTCCGAACTGAAGGATGTGGAGCGTCTGCTGAAACTCGACCCCTCCAATACTGAACTGCTGACCCAGAAACAAAAACTGCTGAAGGATGCAATCTCCTCCACTTCCGAGAAACTGGAAACGCGGAAGGAAGCGCAGAAACAGGCAAAAGAACAGCTCGAAAACGGTGAACTGGGGCAGGATAAATACGATGCACTTCAGCGTGAGATCATCGAAACCGATGATTTTGAAGAAACGGAGCAGGCGTAAACCTGCTCCGTTTCTTATTCTGCGAAAGAATCAGCCTTGCGGAACTCCTTAGGGAACAGCTCTTTCAATCTCCTCCACCAACGCCGCAAGGATGCGCTGAATGACGGGGAACATATCCGTCTTGCGACCGTCGGGAGTCATATACAGACGGCGGTTTACCTCAATCATAATGGAGCTAACATTTGTGTCACTGTACAGATGCTCCATCGGTACCATCGTCCCTGAAAACGGGCGGTTAATTCCGACCTTGAAGCCGCAGCCCTTCAGAAGCTGCGAGCAGGTATGCAGCAGCGCATGGGGCGTGTGGAAGGAGTCGGTGCCGAGGCAGAAATCAGGGCGCTCACTGCAAGCCTCATAGGGCAGAGGAACCGTGGGAAAAGAGTGGGCATCGATGATGACGCAGCTTCCGCAGCTGCGGATTTTCTCATTCACCATATCCGTCAGCACCTCGTGGTGCCTGTCATAGTACTTTGCCGCTATGGCAGCGCGCTTCTGCGGTGAGATGCTCCGCAATGGCGTACCGTCTGAGCATTTGGTGTAGGCAAGCCCCATACCCTTTTCGGACATAGGCTCGTCAGCGTCATCGCGAAAACGCTCGACATCGCACACAAGACGGCTCACGGGAAACACCAGCATATCCCTGCCGCAGTCGAACAGCTCGTCGGTGTAGAGGCCTGTCATTTTCAGAAGCTCGTCTGT
Organism: Acetatifactor sp.; assembly: GCA_016303085.1. Classification (GTDB taxonomy): domain Bacteria; phylum Bacillota; class Clostridia; order Lachnospirales; family Lachnospiraceae; genus Acetatifactor. The sequence goes on along the minus strand of JAEDMI010000310.1, from coordinate 150 downwards.
GAGGTCGTCGGGAATGAAAAACCTCTTTTCGTTCGGCGGAATGCAGGTCGATGCGTGGGGAACATGGATTAAAACGGGACTTTTTTGCATAATAAAATGCCTCCTTATAAATTGCTATAAAGAGGCACTCGGAAATCCTATAGATCAAGC
>JAEDMI010000032.1 GCA_016303085.1 Acetatifactor sp. | reverse complement strand
TGATTCTTCCCTTTGACACCTTCGCCTCCGACAGCAGTTCATCGGTAAGCGCTACCAGTGTCTCCGACATTCCCCTGGCAGTCAGGCTTCTGTCTGTGGGAATGGTCTTCTGCGCCACGATTCTGTTACAACTGTCCACCAGCCCCGCCGCAATGCCGGTTCCTCCCACGTCAATTCCGATATCATACATATCCTGCCACCTCACTCCCGTTTAACTTTCCGTTTCCAGCAATATGGTCTTAATCTCAAAAGAATGGAACTGCAATCGCAGCTTCCCATCCCGGATTTCCAGTTCCTGCTGCTTTTCCTCCAACATATTGCAGATAAACCCACGCTTTACATTGTCGGGCAGGGTAAGTACCGTCACGCCCGCGCTTCCCTTTGCCTCATAAATTCTCAGCACCACGCTCTTCTTTTCATTCATGGCGGGCTTGCAGGTCTCCAAAACCGTATGACCTCCCTCCAGCCGGAAGAAGGACACGGATTCCACCGTCTCATCGTTGTCCGGCTTTTTCGCAGGCTTTTCGCCGGATACCGTCACATCCACATTGCACTCGTAGGCTTCCTCCGTCACTCTGCTGCGGACAAAAGGACCGGAAAAGGGCATAATGGAATAAGTAAACTTATGTACCCCTCTGTCTGCCGTCATATCCGGGATAACCGGTGCCCGAAGCAGGGTCAGGGAAAGGCGGCTGTCCTCCGCAGACAGTCCGTACTTACAGTCGTTCATTAGGGCAAATCCGTTCTCCCCATCTGTTAAAGCCGCGTATTTGTGATGACAGGTCTCATACAAATCCTTCTCGTACTGTCTGGATTTGTGGGTTGGGCGCCGGATATAGCCAAACTGAATTTCCTCCAGCACTTCTTTCGTATAGACAGTGGTAGGGAAATCCGCCTTCAGGATTCTGTGCCGCTCCCGCCAGTCAATCTCCGTGTCAAAATCTATTCTTGAGCTGTCCGGATGAAAAAGGATTCTCTGCTTCGCCGTGAAGTACTTCTCCTTTCGCTCCACGGTAACCGTCACTCCGCCGTCCCGTTCCCGCTCAGTCAGGAAGGTGCAGCTGCCTGTGAGCTGTTCCGGACATTGCTCATACATCCGCCCCAGTTCCCAGGCATCATAGTCCACGTTCACATCCCGGTACAGCCTCCATTCGTTCAGCGGCTCTTTCGCATACTCATATCCGCTTGCTTTGTCTGTAAGGCTCAGGATTCTCCCCTGCCCGTCAGTCACGGCACGGTAAAACTCATTGCCATACACCAGACCGCCTTCCGGCAGGATTTCGCAGACAGATTCACCTTCGTCCTGCCATGCCGCATTCTCTCCGGCAGCATCTTTCCGCAACGTAACATATCCGCAGGGAGGCAGTTTCAGTCCGTCCCGTTTTCTCTCCCAGCTTAAGGAGTTGAAAATCGCGTTTCCGCCGGCTAGTTTGCCAAGAAGCTGTTCTGCCAGCAGTCGGCTCTCCCGCTCTATGCTTACCAGGGCTTCCCTCGCTTCCCTGTTTACTCTCTGAATGGAAGTTCCCGGCAAAATATCATGAAACTCCTGCAAAAGCAGCATTTTCCAGAGTTCCTCCAGTTTGCAAAGCACTTCCTCTTCCCCGTCTGTCTTTCCTGCAAGGCGGAGAAGTCCCGCAAGGTACTCCGCTTCCCGCAAAGCATACTCCGCCTTGCGCACACCCCGCTTTATTTCCGCCTGAGCAGTGTAGGTTCCCCGGTGCCAAGCCAGGTAAAGTTCCCCATAATATACATTTTTGACCTGCTTTTTCTCCAACCTTTCAAAGAAAGCCACAGGACTCTCCATGGTACACCTGGGAGCTCCCTCCAAGTCCTTGCAGCGCAGCGCCGTTTCCACCATAAGCTCCGTGGGACCGCCGCCCCCGTCGCCGTAGCCGAAGGGAAATACAAGGGAGTCTATTTCCTGTTTCTGGTTCCTGTCCTTCTCCCAGCGCTCCCTGAGGGCACCGGAGGTAAACACTGCATTGTTCTTTTTATAAATATGAGACAAAATCCTTGTACCGTCTATGCCTTCCCACCAAAATACATTGTATGGGAACTGCTCACATTCCGGGTCGCAACGCAGCAATTTCTGGGTTGCGAAATACGGCACACGACACCCTTTCATAATCTGTGGCAGGGCGCCGGAAAAGCCAAAGGTGTCCGGCAGCCAGGCCATACGGCTGTCCACTCCGAATTCTTCCCGAAACCATCTTTTCCCCATCACAAACTGCCTGATCAGACTCTCGCCCCCGGGCAGATTGGTGTCACTCTCCACATAGACCGCTCCCTCGGGCACAAACTGCCCCTCCTGCGCCAGCTTCTTTACCCGCCGGAACAGCTCGGGATAGTATTCTTTCAAATTCTCCAAAACCGTGGGAGAGCAAAGCAAAAATTTGTATTCCGGATATCGTTCCATCAGCGCCACCTGATTGGAATAGGTTCTGGCAGACTTCCTCTTCGTCTCCTCCAGAGGCCACAGCCATGCCAAATCCAGATGCGACTGACCGAAAACCGTATACTCCGGCACAGTGTCACCGTTTTTCTTCTCCAGAAGCGGTTGCAGCAGCTTTGCTCCTTTCAGGATGCTTTCGCTGCGCTCCGGCTCCTCCGCCTCAAAATCAGCCGTATATGTAAATTGCTGCAGCGCTTCACCGATTTTCATGGTGCGCAAATCGCTGTCGGGCAATACTTTCCACAATTCATAAAGAGTATGATAATCGGCATAAACCTCAAACATCTCACTGTTCCAGATTCCGAAATGGGTGTTGCCCACGGTACATTGTTTATCCGGCGGCTCCGGCACGCTGATTTCATTCCGTCCGTAAATACCGCCGTTCTCCGGCCGCAGCCCGTGTCCCGCATAGCATTCCGCATATATCTCAAATCGTTCTCCGGGAACCCCACATGGTGTCAACTCCACAAAATCATGCTGCTTATCAATGGAACCGGTTTCCCTGCCGTTGACATACACCAACATCTCCGGCCCGGCGCCGATATGTATCATAATCCGTTTTCCCGCAGCTTCCCCGGGCAGCGTCACCTCGGTGCGGAACCAGCCGTACTCCCATTTTGCTCCCCATAAAGTTCCCTCCGGGAAAGGACGGAAACAATGAGCCGCAGCCTGTTCAAGCGAGAGTCTTTCCTCCGTGGTAAACCCGCAGAGATCTAAACTTCCAAGTTCGGTGTATCGTATTCTCCCGAAGGCTTCGTCCCACATTTTCAACCGCTCATCCCACTGTCTTCCCAGCTTCATATTATCTCTCCCCCTAAAAAAGCATACGGTCCCGGGCCGCTTTGGCTGCAGCCCAAGACCCTACCGCTATTTTAACACATAGTTCTGTATTCCATCAAAAATAAAATTGCAAGCGCCTGCCCATAGGGCATTGGCTTCAGTTCAATCTCTTTGTAGAAATCCTTTGTAGTCCGTCCCATAGGGGTTCCGTAGGACACCTGATTCACCACACCTTCCTCGGATATATAATCCATAATGGGGGCTGCTGCCCTGGCAGCCATCTCCAGGCAGGATTTATCCACCAGCCCATCCTTAACCGCCTTTAAGATGCCGTAGGCAAAGCCGCAGGTAGCACTGGCTTCCACATAGGAATCCTCATCATCCACCAACGTGTGCCACATGCCGTTCTCCGCCTGATAAGCCCTGAGACTTTCCACCTGATCCCGCAGGGCATTGACCAGCATTCTCTTCACCGGCTCACTGCATTCACAGATGGACAGGAACTCCGGTACAGCCATGGTAATCCAGCAGTTTCCTCTGCCCCAGAATGCCCCGGCAAAGTTGTTGTTCTCCTTGAAACTCCAGCCATGATACCAAAGTCCGCTGACCTTATCACAAAGATATTTTTCATGAAGCAGGAACTGGTATTCCGCCTCCGCCGTCATTCTGTTATCCTTTAAGATGCGCCCCATATTTGCCAGGAAAAGCACCGTCATATACAGAGTGTCATCCCAAAGTTCCTGCTCGTTGACGGAATCCGAGGTCTTGTGCTGGAAGCCCCCTTCCTTTGTCCGCGGGAAGGAAACCATAATCTGTTTCGCCGCCTCAACGCAGGGTTGCATATATTTCTCCTCCCCGGTATACTCCGCCAGAAATGACATGGCAAGATAGGGGGCAGCAGTGTTTACATTCAGTGCCGGGAAGCCAATCTCAATCTGTCTGTCATAATATTTCTTCAATATGTTGAGATAGCTGTCTTTTTTCTCATAGCAGAACAGTTTCCATAGGCCGAACAGCCCCACTCCCTGGGTCCACTCCCAGTAACGATATCTGGAAATGTCGTCTCCCGCCAGATTATGGCTCTCCATATTTTTTAAAAAGGTATCGTCCGTCTCGTACAAAATTCGGGAGAAGGCTTCCACCAGCTTTCCGATTTTGTCGCTCAACCGGTTAATCAGTGCTCTCTTCTCCACGCACTTTTTTTCCAGTTCTCCGATAAGATTTTTCAATTCTCCGGGAGTTTTCACCGTGTAATCGGGCTGCCAGTCAGGCTGTTCCACACTGTGAAAATATCTGGGCGACCAGTCCAGCCATACAGAAGTGATTCCGTAGCGGTTGGCTCCCGCAATATCCTTTTTCAGGTTATTGCCTATCATCACAATAAAAGGTTTATCGGCTTCCGTCAGCTTCATTTTCTCCATGGCTGTGTCGAACATGGAACGGGCAGGCTTCTGCTCCCCCACCACCTCGGATACAATCCATTCCTCGAAGCAATAACCCAGGCCATTCTTTTGGTAAACATTCTGAAAGGACTCCCATTCTCCGTCCGCCACAAGGGCGATACGGTATCCTTCTTCCTTCAGCTGCTTCAGTACCTCTCCGGCGCCGGGAATGAATCCGGCTGACGTGACGATTCCCCTTTGGTCAAAAACCTGAGTGCTCTCATCAATTATGGTATCGCCGCTGTCCGTGAAAATAATCAGATTTTTACTCATATTATTTGCTTCCATCCTTCGCTTCTTCATCATAGTTGAAGCCCCGCAGTTCAAGTTCCTCCGCAAAATGACAGGCAACAAAGTGTCCGGGCTCCACCTCACGATACTCGGGTGCACACTCCTTACACTTTTCCCGGCAATAGCGGCATCTGGTATGGAAGTAGCAGCCGCTTGGAGGATTTGCAGGATTCGGAATCTCGCCCGCCAGCGGGATTCTGTCCATCTTTACCTCGGGGTCCGCAACGGGAACAGCTGACATCAGCGCTTCGGTGTAGGGATGCCTGGGCCTTGAGAACAATTCCTCCGTCTCAGCATACTCCACCATCTTTCCCAGATACATGACACCAACCTTGTCGGAAATATGCTCCACCACCGACAAATCGTGGGAAATGAAGATATAGGTCAGGTTCATATCTTTCTGTAAGTCCTTCAGCAGATTGATGACCTGCGCCTGAATGGACACATCCAACGCAGATACTGCCTCGTCACAAACGATGACTCTGGGCTTAAGTACCAGCGCCCTGGCAATTCCGATACGTTGTCTCTGTCCGCCGGAGAATGCGTGGGGATAACGTTTCAGGTAGCTGACATTTAGTCCTACCTTCGCCGCCATATCCATGACCTTTTCCTCCATCTCCGCCTTGCCCATTTTAGGGAAATTAGCCTGCAGAGGCTCCTTGATAATGTCCACCACCGTCATTCTGGGGTCCAGAGAAGAATAGGGATTCTGAAAAATCATCTGAATATCCTTGCGGAGTTCCTTCATCTTTGCCTTGTCGATGGTCAAAAAGTTTACGGGTTCTCCCTCTGCGGGATAGTACTTCACCTCGCCTGCTGTAGCCTCAATGGCCCGCACCACGCAACGCCCCATGGTAGTCTTTCCGCAACCGGATTCGCCTACAATTCCGATAGTTTCTCCCTCGTTTACCTCAAAGCTTACATCGGAAACCGCATGCACGCACACTTTTTTGGAGGGGAAATCCTTGGATAAATGATTAATTTCCAGTATTTTCTTTGCATTTTCTTTCTTAGCCATTTATCTCCGCTCCTTTCTCCTCCGCAACGGCTGACATCTCAGGGGCAGCCGTTGCCGCCTCGGCAGTATTCTGTCCGCATCCCTTACAGCCCCCTGCGCAGGCGTGGCATGCTGCCATATGTCCGTCACTCATTTCCACAAGTTCAGGCTCTTTCACGTTACAGACACCCTCAATTCTCTTGTGGCATCTGTCGTAAAAACCACACCCGGGCGGCAGATTCAGTGCCAAAGGTACCGTGCCCTCGATGGAGAACAGTCTCTCCTCCTTCTTTGTACCAATCTTATGTACGGAACCGATTAATCCCTGTGTGTAGGGATGCATTGGATTTGCATAAATATCCTTTACCGGCGCCACCTCCACAATCTTTCCCAGGTACATTACCGCCACTCTGTCACACATTGCCGCAACGGTTCCCAGATCATGGGTGATAAACAGAATCGCCATATTCAAATCCTTCTGCAACTCCTTCATCAGCTCCAGTATCTGGGCCTGAATGGTAACGTCAAGAGCCGTTGTAGGCTCGTCGGCGATAAGAAGTTTGGGATTACAAACCAACGCCATGGCAATCAGGGCTCTCTGCAGCATACCCCCGGAAAACTCATGGGGATATTGGTCATAACGCTTCTCCGCGTTGGCAATTCCCACCTTTTTCATCATTTCCAGTGAAATTTCTTTGGATTTCTTTTTATCCTTTGTAATGTGGAGTCTGGTACACTCGTTAATCTGATTTCCGATGGTATACAGAGGCGAAAACGCCACCATAGGCTCCTGGAATACCATGGATATCTGCTTTCCCCTCACCTCCCGGATTTCTTTTCCCTTGGGCTTCAAGTCCAGCAGATTTACCATGCCCTTATCGTTGGTGTCAAAAATTATCTCACCGGTAGTTTTGCACTTTTTGTCATTGATACCCAAAATCGCCTTACTGGTTAAACTCTTACCGCAACCGGACTCACCTACAAGACCCAGGGTTTCACCTCTCCTGATATTGAAGTTCACGCCTCTCACGGCAGTCAGGGTACCTTCATCCAACTCAATATTGATTTTCAAATCCCGCACATCCAAAACCAAATCCTGTTCGGGCTTCGCATTCACTTTTTCTTTCTCTTCCATAAATGGTCTCCTATCCTGCACTTACTTATAAGGGTCAGCCGCATCTCTCATACCGTCACCCAGGAAGTTGAACGCCAACACGGTGACAATAACCGCAACCAGCGGGATCAGTCTCCAGGGATATTGTGCGATACTTGTGATATCCTGTGTCTCCTTTAAAAGCACACCCCAGCTGGTGGCAGGAGCTCTCATTCCCAGTCCCAGGAAGCTCATGGAGGTTTCTCCGATAATCATGCTGGGAATGCCCAAAGTCAGGTTCACAATCAGATAGCTCATAAACCCGGGCACCAGATGTTTTGTCATGACTTTGCGGGTGCTCACCCCGGCTACCTGTGCAGCCATGACAAACTCCTCGTTTCTTAAGGAAATAAACTTTCCTCTCACCGTTCTGGCAAGTCCCGTCCAGGAGATGAATGAAATGATAACCGTTATGTACAGATACATGGTAGGTACCGGAATATCCGCGGGAATGGCAGCGGAAAGCGCCATCCAGAGGGGAATGGTGGGAAGTGCCGTCAGCACCTCGATGACTCTCTGAATTACCGTATCCACCAAGCCGCCGAAATAACCGGAAATACCTCCCAGAATGATACCCAGAACAAAGCTGATTAAGGTGCCCGCAAAGGGAATTGTCAGGGATATCTGGCTTCCGAACAGGATACGTGAGAACAGGTCATTTCCCAGACTGTCCGCACCAAAGAGCATAATCTTTGCTCCCGTACCGCCGTTTTCTCCCACAACCTCAAACAAGTGTCTGTTGCAGGGGATAAAGCCGAACAGCTTGTATTCCCTTCCCTCGGCAAAAAATTTCACAAAAAATTTCTCACTGGTGTCCTCTGCCCACTCCCGCTTAAATGTCTCCCGGTTGTTTACATAGGTCATCTTATAGACATAAGGTCCCACAAATTTACCGTTCTCATCCACCCAGTGAATAGTTGTGGGAGCACTGTTTTTGTAATTACTATCGTAATCATCCAGACCGTAAGGAGCTACAAAGGGCGCAAACAAAGCCAGCGTATATAAAATCAGCAGCAACACAATGCTGAACTTTGCCAGCTTATGATGCATCAGCTTTCTGCCCATCAGAGTCCATTGGGAAGCAAGATAGTAATCTTCATCTGATTTTTTCTTCTTCATAAATATGCTCATAAGCTAACTCCTCTTCTTCTCAAAACGGATTCTGGGATCCAGCCATGCCAGCAGGATGTCGGAAAGCAGGGTGCCGATGACCACCAAAACAGCCTGGGTCATCAGAATCGTTCCGGCAAGATAAGTGTCCTGAGTTTTCAGCGCCTCGTAGAGCACCGGTCCCTGAATGGACAGGTTCATGACGATAGCAGAGATGGTGGAACCCGAAAAGATGCTGGAGAGGGAACCGGCCAGTCCGCTGGCTACAGGATTCAGTGCCGCCCTCAGACAGTATTTATATACGATGGTTCTCTCGGAAACACCTTTGGCTCTTGCGGTCAGCGCATACTGCTTCGACTGTTCGTCCAGCATCTGGGCACGGACTGTACGGATGACTCCACAGGTGCCCGCCGTACCGATAACGATGGTAGGGATAATCATCCTTTGCAGAAATTCACCGAAATTGTACCAGTGCAGACCCTGTTGCAGCATCTCCGTGGAAAACAGCCCCAGCAGCGGGTCTCCGGTCCACTTGAAGGAGGCATACATCAGAATGATGGCCAGAAGGAAATTCGGTGTTGCCATACCCAAAAATCCTATGGCCGTAAACACATAATCGCCCACGGAATACTGATGCAGTGCGCTGTAAATACCGATTGGTATAGAGACGAGATAGGTAAATATCATAATCGTCAGGGAAACCGCTATGGTCAGCCACAAACGATCCATGATAACGCTCCAGACCGGTCTTCCGTATGCGAAGGAGTAACCGAAGTCACCCTTGGTCACAATTTTTACCACCCAATCCACATACCGCGCCACCCAGTTCTTATCCAGTCCGTACTGATGTCTCAGCGCATCTATATCCTCCTGACTGAACACTTCACCCTCAGTCTGCATTCTGGCAATATAACTGGAAACATAGTCGCCCTCAGGCAGCTGCATGATGAAGAAGATGACAAAGGATATGATAATGATGGTGGGTATGAACATTAAAATTCTTTTTCCTATATACTTCCACATAAATTCATACTCTCCTTTTCGAGTATAAAACAAATCTTTTTATCAAGAAAGGCAGATTTGACTCTGCCTTTCCCCATATAACTTATTTAATTCTCACGAAATCAAATTACTCTGCTAGCCAACAGCAATCAATGTGTGCAATACCCAGTCCGCGGTACTCATCGCTGAACATCTCGGTCTCAGGGAAGTTCTGCAGCTTATTGTCTACTGTGAACAGTGTAGATGCAGACTCCATGTAACCGATTACCCAAATATTTTCTTCGTGGAGACGATACATCTTGTCAATAATCTCGGTGCGCTTCTCCGCATCAGCCTCAGCCTTCAGCTGATCATACAGGTTACACAGCTCCAGCAAGTCACCCGTAGGAGCAATACCCTCGGCTCCGCCGGATGCGTACCATGTACCAACTTCGCCGTACCACTCAGCGTAATTTCTGACGGGAACCAGAGTATCGGGTCTCAGTCCCAGACTCACGGTTTCGGCAGGAGCGACAGGACTCAGCACCGCATCATACTCGTTGGAAACAATATTGTTATTCAAAGTATCCTTATCCATGGTCTTATAGGTAGATTTGATACCAATCTCATTCCAGTACTTGCTCAGTACCTGATAAGTCTCGTCAGCACCGGAATCGGAGTAGCTCAAAATATTCAGGACGAAATCCGAACCATCCGCAAGGTCATAGTAGCCGTCGCTTCCCATCACCATTCCAAGTCCTTCCAGCAGAGCCTTTGCGCCGTCAGGATCATACTGGGTCCACTTTACGGCCCATTCCTCGCTATAGCCTGCTGCTCCCTCTGCGGGACAAGCCTGACGGCCTGCCTGCCATCCGTCGGAAATCAGCTTTGCATACTCCTCACGGTCAACAGCAATGGAGAGTGCCTGTCTGAACTCTCTGGTCTGGAACAGTGCTCTGTAGGCTTCATTAGGTGCAGTCTGGTTCAGTTCCAACTGAGATGCTGCATCTGCCCAGGAACTGTTGGGCCAGTGAACAATGTGGTAGCCCACGCTGTCCGCATTCTCGGTCAGGGTCTCAATGTCGACCCAACCGGCATCTGCAATGGTGAGTTCCCCTGCCAGAGTCTTAATCAGAACCTGACTCACGTCGGAAATCTTGGTATACTCAATCTTATCCACATAAGGCAGCTGCTGTCCGTTCTGGTCAACCTTCCAGTAATAAGGGTTGCGGACATACTCAAAGTAGTCGCCGTTGGTATCGTTCTTGCCGGCCTCTGTAGACAGGACGTAAGGATTCAGGGTAGGAATTCCTGATACATTCCAGAAGTAGTAACCGGTCTCCTTGCCCATGGCTGCCACATCCGCAAAGCCCATTTCCTCAGCCTTAGCCTGAGCTGCCTCCTCGCCGATGAACTCGGGAAGAATGGTTTCATGATAATGCTTGGGAGCATAGCACCACTTAGCATTGATACACAGCTCATTGATGAAGTTGGGCTTGGGAGCCGGGAAGGATACGGTAAAGGTGTAATCATCCACCTTGGTAAAGGTTGCGATACCCTCGGTGCCGTCCTCTGCCGTCACCTTAAAGCAATCCCAGAGGGATTTACCGAAGGTCTCGGGAACACACATATGGTCATAGAAGAATACACAGTCCTCAGCGGTAAAATCAACACCGTCAGACCACTTCATACCCTCGCGGAGATGAATGGTGTACTCGGTGGCATCTGCGTTTACATCATAGCTCTTTGCCACGTTTGGCTCTACCTCGCCGTTGCTGTTGAAGCGGAACAGACCCTGTTCAATGGGCTTACCTGTTGCCCAGCCGGCCTTGGTCAACACCATTTTGATGGAGCCGCCGTACTGTCCTACGCTTGCCACATTCTCCACCATCACATCCTCAGCGGTGGGAATTCTCTCCTCCACGGCGGGAAGAGACATGGCATCCAGCATGGGTGCCTGACTGAATCCGCCGGTCACCTCTGCGGAAGAATCCGCGGATGACTCTGCGCCGGAATTATCGACACTTGCCACGACATCCTGTGAATCGGAAGCATCGGGAGTTGTTCCGCCGCAGCCGGTCAGGGTGGTAACGCACATTGCTGCCGCAAGCATAATCGCAGCAAGTTTTTTGCTTACATTCTTTTTCATAAAAACCTCCTTATTTTTTGCAGCTCACGGGCTGTCGGCCCGTGGCACAATGTTCTCTTGGACTCTTTGGTTTCATGTACATTAACCGGGATTACGTTCCCTTGACAATTCAAGATTACCAAAGCAAAATTCCAATTTCCACGCATCTCTTGTTTTTTTTGCTAAGCATATTGCATTTTTTGCTTTTCTCGCTTATAATTTATTTGTGTCTTGCACAGTTTTTACGAATTTACCACATCAGTATTATATATTTTGCACAATTATAATCCGCATTTAACGCAATATTTACTTATGCGCGCGGAATGTAAAATGTATTTTACCGCTTTTTAAGACAAGAAACGCAAAACAGAGGAGAGCACAATGCTGATTGACAATACCGTTGTTTACTCGCAGAAATATAAAGTAGAAATCGGAAAACCGGGAAAGAACCTGTACTACTTCTTTGATTATGATGAGCGCTCCTACTCCATCAACATGGAGTTCCAGCACTTTCATCAATTTTATGAAATGTGCATTTTTCTGGATGAAAAGGCAGGACACCTGATTGACGGCGTATGGTATGACATGCGTTGCTGTGACATAGTGGCGCTGCGCCCTACCCTGCTCCACAAGACGGAATACCCGGAGGGTGCTCCCAACAAGCGCCTGATTATCCAGTTTTCCATTCCTCCCATGATTTCCTCCTTCGAGAACTGTATGAAGCATATATACAGCATTTTTGACGGAAGCTGTCCCATCTACCGCTTTGACGGTCCCTATAAAAAAGCCGTTCTGGAAAAGCTGAACGATATTTACTACCTTTCTCAGAACCCCAATGAGCTGACGGAGCTTGCCATCCACAACAAATTTTTGGAATTCTTAAGCCTGATTTACCTTTACCGGGATAAGAATATTTACTCCAACCACCTGGATTTCGACAGCATCACCAACAAGGTCTACAGCATCACGGCATATATCCACAGCCATTTTACGGAAGACTTGTCCCTGGAATCCATCGCAAGGGAATTTTATATCAGCAGCTATTACTTGTCCCATCAGTTTAAGCGGATTACGGGCTTTACTTTGACGGACTATATTCAGATGACACGAATCAGCAATGCACAGACTTTGCTTCTGTCCACGGATAATCCCATCACGGATATTGCTTTCCGCTGCGGCTTTTCCAGCTTTTCTCAATTTAACAGGGCCTTTAACAAGTTTCTGCACCAATCCCCCTCCGCATTCCGCAGAGATGCAAGAGTACAACAGTCCCGCTCTTTGCTGTTGACAAAATTTATCGATTAGCGTATAATTTTAACGTTCTAACAATATCTTCCTGTGGGGGAGTAGTCAGCAGCCCGGGCTGTGGTAATATCAACATATTGACGGCTTACGTCTGGTATTACCGAAGCAATTTCGATTGTGATGATGAGACTCAGAGGCAATTTATGCAACGCATAGATTGTCTTTGAGTCTTTTTTGTTGATACAGCCTGCATGTCCCACAGGTCTTTCAAAGGAGAAAAATATATGAGTCTGTTTACTTTGTTTGTCACTGCCGTAGGACTGTCCATGGATGCCTTCGCGGTCTCCATCTGCAAGGGACTGGCCATGAAAAAGCTGTCCCTGAAAAAAGCTTTCATCATCGGTCTGTGGTTCGGCGGCTTTCAGGCGCTGATGCCCACCTTCGGCTATCTGCTGGGCACACGGTTCGAGCAGTATGTCACCGCCATCGACCACTGGATAGCCTTTGTCCTGCTTGCGCTGATCGGAGCCAACATGATAAAAGAAGCGCTGTCCAAAGAGGAGGACAGCGCAAATGATTCCGTGGATATTAAAACTATGTTTCTTCTCGCCGTAGCAACCAGCATCGATGCCCTGGCCGTAGGTGTCACCTATGCGTTTTTGCAGGTGCAAATTGTTCCCGCCGTCACCTTTATCGGTGTGATTACCTTCTCTCTCTCTATAGCCGGAGTGAAAATCGGAAACGTATTCGGACTCAGGTATAAATCAAAGGCAGAGATTGCCGGAGGTGTCATCCTGATTGTCATGGGAACCAAAATTCTGTTGGAGCATCTGGGGCTTCTGGATTTCCTGCCCTTTTAGGGCAACCGCTTAAGCTCCGTATATGCCAGAAGCAGAGGACCGACTCCCTTGGCATCATTTTCCACAATGGGTTCGGACATATAATATGCAAAGCTACCGTCTCTGCGGAGATTGTCCGCAGGTCCCAGCCCTGCCACCAGGCAGATGCCGCCCAGATTCAGGTTGCCCGCCGTCTCCCGCAAATACCTGTCACAGATGCCGTGAAAAGCCTTCAGGCCGTACGCTCTGTAGCTTTCCGGTAGGAACCCCAACCGCACCCCCTTCAGCAGGGAGTAAGCCATAATAGCGCTTCCGCTGGTCTCAAGGTAATTCGGTTCCTTTCCGCCCAGGGCCGGGAGCTGATACCACATACCGCTCTCATCCTGGAATTTCAGCATATCGTCCATCAGACGGACAAAGACATTCTTCAGGTTCTCGTACTCTGCCTTGTACTCCTCACCCGGCTCACACTTGGCAAGTGTATCCAGAAGCGCCATGGAATACCAGCCGATAGCTCTCAGCCAGAAATTTTTGGAAAGCCCCGTCTCCCTGTCACACCAGAAGATTTCTTTCGATGCGTCATAGCCGTGGTAATACAGTCCTGTCTTTTCGTCCCTCATATTTTTCACGACATTGGCAAACTGGTTAAAAATATCGCCGTAGTTCTTCCTGTTGTTGAACTTTGTCTCATACTCCATATAAAAGGGCTGTCCCATATACATACCGTCCAGCCATACCTGATTCGGATAAATTTTCTTGTGCCAGAAGTTTCCCTCCGCAGTGCGGGGTTGGGTTTTCACCTGACTGTATATCAGTTCGATGGCTCTGCGGTACTTTTCCTTGCCGTTCAGCTCATACAGTGCAAACAGAGTCTTGCCCGCATTGACATTGTCAATATTGTACTCCTCCACGGAGTAGCCCGTGATGCTTCCGTCCTCCTGAACACGATGGTCGATGAAGGCATCCGCAAACTCGTAATACTTCTTCTCTCCCGTAGCCTGATATGTCTCCAGCAGTGCAAGAATCATGCAGCCGTCTATGTAATTCCAGCCGCCCGCCTTTCCCGCCCGGGCTTTTTCGATATTCCACACCGGAATGTCCAGTGTGCTCTTCTCAATCAACTCATCGATGTATCGTTCAAAAACAGGCATCTGCATAAAAAATCCTCCGTCGCAAAAATGTAAGGGCTTACAAACAAATTGTAACCTCTTATCACCCTTTCGTCAACGGGGGATTTTTATTGCTATGCTGTTTCCATTTTATAAAAGTTCAAGGATGCGATTATCATAAATACCATGGTAAACAATATCATAAAGACATCCATAATCAGATATGCCAAATCAATACCGCCTGTCATGGCTCCCAACACCGCTCCTAAAATTGCCACCGTAATCACAATTCCCTGAATCAACATCTGAAACAACTGTTTTCCGAAGGTACCCATGGTTCCTCCCACCACAATCTCAGCAACCGCCAGGGCATACAGCTTGTTGGCCGAAAGCGCTACATAGGCCAGGACACAGAGCACGGTGGTCACAGGCGACATTCCCATGACAACAGCACCGGGTACAGTTATCAGCAGCCCGTTCACCAGACTCTGGATAATCTGTATGGCCGTGGCGTTTACCAGCTTGCTGAAAGCAGAATCGGGAATCATGTAAGTATAAGGAGATTTCAACTCCTTCGCCCACTTTCCGCCCAAGGTGGTAAAAATAAAAATCAGATAAGCTGCCACTGCCGGAATCACAAAGGGAGTAAATTCTCCGAATCCGCCCTCACGGACATACAGCCAGGGGATACAGATCCCCGCCGCCAATGCAAAGAACGTGCTTGCATCAAAGATAAAGAAGCGGCTTTTCCTGTATTCCAAAAGCTGTCTGCTGAACAGGGCTCCTGCTCCGGTCCGCTTCCACTTCACACTTGCTTTGCCGTATTTCTGCTTCTTTCCCAGACGTTTATCCGTGCCTCCCTGTCTGCGGTTCGCCAGAACTTCCTCATAGTCCTCTGCAAACTTGATTGCATCTTCATAAAAAGCTCCGGTACATTTCATTTTTACCGCGGCAGTCACCACCGCAGCCAACAGGCAGATGTAGCATGCTGTTCCGATGATATTTACCGTAGTTGCACCTGCGAACAGAAGGTGCAGCACCGATATATACCATCCGATGACAGGCACAAGCTGCACTGCGTCACTGTGGAGAAAATGCACCACTGTCTGAAAGCTTAGTCCCTCCCGGAAATACATAACGACACCGATGGCAAACAGAATGCCAACCAGACCGTAGGCCGCCCTGATAATCCAGCCCCTCTGTCCTTCATTCAGCCGCTCCGTTCCGTACAAGAGCAGCATGACGCTACACTCCAGCACGTTTTCCACTACCATAGAAAAAAGGAAGTAAATTGCCAGTTTCCATCCCGGCACATGAAACATAAATGCACCGCAGATTACCACAAAGAGATTGATGAGTACCAGCATGGGAATGGTTCTCACATGGGCATAAAGCAGAACCCATGTGGGGCTCACCGGGGAG
>JAEDMI010000309.1 GCA_016303085.1 Acetatifactor sp. | reverse complement strand
CAATGATGTGAATGACGCAACTCAGGGCACCACACAGCTTACCGTTGCACAGCTGCTGGCGAATCTGAGCAAGAATCCCGCGGGAGTGGCGGAGGGAGCAACAGCTACACTGCCCACCTTCCTGACGGCAACTGCAGGAAGCGAGACAAACTTTGAGACTGTGGGACGAAATTTTGAAGGTATATCGGTGGTTTTTGACGGAAATACAGGTTATCTGTCATCGGTTGCAGGCTCTGTTACAAACTTTACTTCAAAGCTGAATCTTTCCGCGTTGGGCGGTAATTTCTCGGATATCACGGTGGATTTCTCCGAGGTTACGCTGTTCAACAACAAGGGTACCTCTACACTGGGAGCCACCAGCGGTGACCAGAACGGTCTGGGCATGGGACGTGCGCTGGGCGAGATGATAGGTGTATCCATCCAGCAGAACGGTATGATTTACGCAAGTTATGACAATGGTATGACAAAGCTACTCGGTCAGATTGCCACGGCAGCTTTTGCAAATGCCTCCGGTCTGGAGAAGCAGGGAGACAATCTGTATTCCGCAACCTTAAACTCCGGCGAGTTTGACGGCATCGGCACGGACATCACCGCAAACGGAGGCTATATGTCAACCGGACAGCTGGAGATGAGTAACGTGGATTTGTCCGCGGAGTTCACGGAAATGATTACCACACAGCGTGGTTTCCAGGCCAACAGCCGTATCATTACCGTGTCGGATACTCTGTTGGAGGAACTGACGAATCTGAAGCGATAAGGATGACCGAATGGTTACGCTTCGGATACTGTAATTATGATATGGTAGGGACGGAAAAGGCTCCGTCCCTATATCCATTTTTTGTCAACGGAGGGAAAATATGATTGAAGTAACCAAACTGAGCGGGGTAAAAATCCTCGTGAACCCGCATTTGTTCGAGACGGTGGAGGAAACTCCGGACACAGTAATCACCCTGACAACGGGGAAAAAAATAATTGTAAAAGAAAGTAGACAAGAGATAAAAAATCTTGTAAAATTGTATAGAAAGGATATTTTTGCGGAATAATTCAAAAAAATGCAGAATGTTAGGTGATTCGCGTGGATATAGCTTCTTTAGCCGGATTTATATTATGCATTGTAATGCTTCTATTCGGTATTATCAGTAATGCCGGCATCGGTGGCTTTCATGAGTACCTGGATCCGCCGTCCGCTATCATTACCTTTGGCGGCGCTTTTTCGGCTACGCTGCTGTCGCACAGCATGCAGGATTTTATCGGTGGGCTGAAAAGTTTCACTCTGATTTTTAAGGCACCTGCTCTGAATACCGCCGAAATGATTCAAAAAATTATAGATTTGTCCAATGTGGCACGTAAAGAGGGCCTGCTGTCCCTGGAGGAAGCTGCCTCCGATATGGAGGAACCTTTCCTGAAGAAGGGAATTCTTCTGATTGTAGACGGTACAGACCCTGACCTTGTGCGTGCAATTATGGAAACCGAGCTGGTCAGCATCGAAGGGAGACATAAGACAAGAATCGGGTTCTGGGACACGTTGGGTTCCATGGGTCCTGCATGGGGTATGATCGGTACGCTGGTAGGACTGGTGGATATGCTGTATCATATGGATGATATGGCAGCTTTGGGACCGGCCATGGCTGTGGCACTTATCACTACATTTTATGGCTCCCTGCTGGCAAACTGGATATGTATTCCCATATCCAACAAGCTGAAGGCAGACAATGCTGCCGAAATGATGATGAAAGAGGTTATGATAGAGGGGTTGCTATCAATTCAGGCAGGAGAGAACCCCAGAGTCATCGAGGAGAAGCTGAAATCGTTCCTTGCTCCCAAGGACAGAGAGAGCTCCGGTGACGATGCGGGAGGTGAGGAGTAATGGCAAAACGTCAGGAGGATACGCCGCCCGCCGGTTCACCGGCTTGGATGGCAACCTTCAGTGACCTGATGAATCTGTTGCTCTGCTTTTTTGTTATGTTGTTTGCCATGTCCTCCGTTCAGGAAGACAAGCTGGCGGAATTTGTGGCTGCCATGAACAATACATTCAGCATCTTTGATGCGGGAGCCACGGCAATCGGCGAAGGGATTTTAATCAGTAACGGTGTCAGCCAGCTGAATGAACTGGATGAATACATAAACAGTACAGGGAAAACGGCAGACAGTGAGACGGAAGGCGAAAAACTGGAGGAGTTTGAATTATCCCCCGAAGCCCAGCAGTCGTTGGAGCAGTTTCTGGACGAGGAAAAGCTTCAGCAGAATGAGGAACTGTCGGAGACAATCGAAGAGTCCCTCAGTGAGAGCAGAGTGGGCGATCAGGTGGACATCAGTTTTACGGCACAATACATACAGCTTACCATGAACGGAGCGCTGCTTTTTGATTCGGGAAGCGCGGAGTTGAAGGATGAAGCAAAACAGGTGCTGGACAAGGTGGGCATCATTTTGGAGAGGTACAGTACCGGAACCATTGAAATCGAGGGGCATACCGACAATGTACCCATGAGCAGCGCAAAGTATGCGAACAATGAAGAACTCAGCAGTGCGAGAGCGCTGTCTGTATTTTACTATTTGGAGGAGAATACATTCCTGGATCCTCAGAACTTAAAGCATGCGGGCATGGGAGAACGCGTTCCCGTGGCAGACAACTCCACACCTGAGGGCAGAAGCCTGAACAGAAGAGTTGAAATCCGTATTTACAATCCCTCTCAGGGATAAAAAGAATAAGGGGTTTACTTTATGAAAAAGAATTTACTCAGTGTATTGATTTTGGTGCTGTTGCTCGTGAACATTGCCTTGACAACGGTTATGATGATCAGTGTGACCGGGACCAACAAAAAAACAGCAGATT
>JAEDMI010000308.1 GCA_016303085.1 Acetatifactor sp. | reverse complement strand
CTGCAATTCTGGAAAACTGCGGCAGATAGCAGTCCGCTTTTCTCATCTTATGTACCAGAAGATGCTCGTTGCAGCCACGATGATGTTTATTCCAGAAGGCATGCATTGTCATCTCCTCCGTCGCATCGTAATCTTCTTCTCTCTCCGGTCTGATTTCCACTTCCTCCCGTTTCAGCTTGGGCGGGTGATTCAGGAGAATCCCCAACTCCAATCGCACTTCCTTGCGTTCCAGATCACGATTATTATAACAGCAGGAATCAAAACCAATCAGCGTAAAGCCCTCCTGTAAATAGAAGGAAATTGCGCCCGCATTGCAGGACTGTGTCTCCAGAATCAGTGCTCTTCTGCGCTCCAGCCTCGCCTGCTCTCTTGCAACAGCCATCAGTTCATGAGCCATTCCCTGCCTTCTGTAATCCTCATGAACCCACAATTCCGTTACTCTAAGCCGGTTTGACCATTCTTCGGGACAGGTTTCGATACAGGCAATCATTTCCCATTCCTCCGGTCCGATTTTTTCTCTGTCAACAGCTCCTGCATACAGCTTCCCGTCTGTTTTGCTCCGCAACACACCCCATGCGTATGCTTTCCCCCAGAATTCCTGATACAGCTTATCCGGGAAATCATATTCTTCCGGATAATGACTCACCGGCACGTCAAATTCCTTTTTATTTATTTTTACATAAAAACCCGATTTTTCCGAGCCGGACTCTTCTCCTGTTACCTCCACGTCGAAATATTCCGAGGTAGTATAACGCATGGGAATTACAGTTCCTTCCCACTTCTCTTTCGGTAGCGGAACAATCTGATATTTTCTCTTTCCGTAATCATTTTCTTCCATCTTCAACATATAATCCGTCCCCCCGTAAATCCTCAAAATCATACCTTCTGATTTCACAGTTTTTAATTCCGAAAGCTGCAAACTCCTCATTTGTCATTTCATTAAAATAAGACTGTACCGCTCTGGCAATTCCGTTGTGAGCCACCAACAGATAAACCTTATCCTCAGCTTCCCCCTTGATGTCATCCAAAAGGTTATAAATTCTCTGGCAAAGCCGAAGCATGGATTCTCCCCCTCCGTAGTTACAGACAAAGTCAGCCTTTGCCCGTCCGAACTCTGCCCCGTCTCTGGCTGTGGCCTCATATTTCCCGAAATTCTGCTCCTTCAGCCGTGGCTCCATACGCATGGGAATTCCTGTTATTTCAGAGATATGTCCGGCAGTATCTGCCGCACGTTTCAATGGAGAATACAGTATCTCATCAATGTGCAGTCCCTGTTTCAGAATTTCCCTGCCAAGCTCTCTGGCCTGTTCCCGTCCAAGCTCCGTCAGTTCGATATCGGTAGCTCCGCATATCTTGTTCTCCACATTCCATACAGTCTGTCCGTGTCTGGCGAAATAAAAATATCCCATAGGTTTATCCTTTCTTCCGTATGCAGTCCCGATTATTATACACCACTCACCGGAATCTTGCCACATCATAGAGAATCCCTTACAAAAAAGCCTTCCCCGGAATACAGATTCCGAAGAAGGCATAACCTTTCATAAGCGCCGAATTTCATTTTTGTGTCAAATCCATAGTCAGCGTCCGTCACTGTGAAACATAGCGTATCACAAAGTTATACAGACCGCTTCGGATGGCATTTGAATCGTGGTCTGCTCCCGGAACTTCATACCAAAGATGGTCTACGCCGTTTTTCTCCATAATCTCATGATAGCTGAGTGGAAACTTACCTACCACACTGTCCCTGCTTCCGCAACAGACCATCAAAATGTTGGGCATGTTTTCTGTATCCGTAATCTTTACATCCTCTTCCTGCATCTGTCCGACATGAGTCATGAATTTGTCCTGTCCCGGTGTCAGACCGGGTGCAGGTGCAATGGCACCGATGTATCCGAACAAATCCGGTCTGGAGATACCGATAAAAAGCGTCTCCCTTCCTCCCATGGAAAATCCCAAAATTGCTCTGTTTTCCCTGTCCGTCAGGACGGAATAATTTGACTCAATATAGGGAATCAGGTCATTAACCAAATCATTGATAAAATTGTCATAAGGCAAAACCGCCTCCGAGTTAAAATCCGGCTTCTGATTCGGATCGGAAGAAGCATACATATTCGGGAATACCACAATCATTTCCTTTGCCAGCCCTTCCGATGCAAGATTGCCTAAAATTTCCGGGATTTTGTTATTTCCATCCTTAATCAGACTGTACTCATCTCCAAAAATACCATGCAGGAAATACAATACCGGATACTGCTGTTCATCGCTGTAACCCGCCGGCAGCAGAATATTAGCACCCCTCTCCAATCCGGTAGTATCCGACTGATAGGTGATATGCTCCACCGTTCCATAGTCCCTGCCTTCCACTTTCACACAAAGTTCTTCGGGACATTCCGTCACCGGAACCGCCTTATTCCATGTGTCAGTACTGTTCATATCCTCTGTTGAATCTGCCGCAGCAGTCTCATTTTCAGGCGTTTTCTGCCCCCCGGGCTCCTCCTGCGTATCCTGCTCCCCGAACTTTTCTTCCGAATCCTGCACGTCCTGTCCTTTCATTTCCGCATCCTCCACCTGCGCTCTTCCACAGCCGGCAAGCATTCCCAGACACAGTCCAAGCACCAGTGCCGTTTTTATATGTTGCCTCACTGTTATGCACCTCCTTCGCATATTTCTCATTACACGCATACACAGTTTAGCATTTTTCATATCAGCCACGCTTATCATTGCTTGCCTTTTTCTGCCCAAAAAAGGACATCTCAGTCTATTGCATATTCCGAATCACAATCAGTCCTATGGGAATCAATGCCGACAGTACACCTACCAACATGGAAACAAAG
>JAEDMI010000031.1 GCA_016303085.1 Acetatifactor sp. | reverse complement strand
GCTGTGAGGTGGAGGAGACGGATGATTGTATCCGGGTGGTTGCGTCGAAGCCTCTGCAGCATACACATGTAAAGACACTTCCCTATCCCGGTTTCCCTACGGATATGCAGCCGCAGATTGCGGTAGCGCTGGGCTTGTCGGAAGGAACCAGCATTGTCACAGAGAGCATTTTTGAAAACCGATTCAAATATGTGGACGAGCTGACAAGAATGGGAGCCAGCATTAAGGTGGAAGGAAATACTGCCATCATCACCGGCGTAGAGAAATATACGGGGGCAAGCATTTCTGCTCCTGATTTGCGTGCAGGTGCTGCTTTGGTGATTGCCGCTCTGGCGGCGGAGGGTACATCCTCCGTGGATGATATCAAGTATATTCAGCGTGGTTATGAGGATTTCCACCTGAAACTTCAGGGGTTGGGCGCACAGATTGAATTGGTGCAGACCGAGAAGGATTTCAGAAAGTTTAAATTGAAAACAGGCTGAGAAAAAATGACTGTTGACAGGAGACGACATTCATAGTAAGGTGTAGATAGAAAATTTCATAGAATTTCTCTTATTCAGAGCTGGTGGAGATACATAGGATCGATGAAGCCACGGCAACCCCCGTTTGGGAAGGTGCCTCCCTGAGCGAATTTAATCGAACAATAAGAGGATTGAATATCGAAAGATTTGAAGTCCGCTTATTTTATAAGCGGACTTTCTTTTAGCAGTTCAGCAAGGCTGGCAAGTAACTGATTAACTCTGAGACAAAAAGAAAGGAAAGAGACATATGGAAAAACATTTATTTACTTCCGAATCCGTAACAGAAGGACATCCCGATAAACTGTGTGATGCCGTTTCCGATGCTATTCTGGATGCCTGCATAGAACAGGATCCCATGAGCCGCGTAGCATGTGAGACAGCGAGCTGTACCGGTTTTGTTCTGGTGACCGGCGAGATTACTACAAAGGCGAATTTGGATATCCCCGGCATTGTGCGAAAAACAGTGAATGAGATTGGATATAACAGTTCTAAGGTAGGCTTCGACGGAAATACATGTGCTGTCATGGTGGCGCTGGACAAGCAGTCGCCGGACATTGCCATGGGTGTGGACAAAGCCCTTGAGGCAAGGGAATCCAAGATGAGTGATGAACAGATTGAGGCCATCGGCGCAGGAGATCAGGGAATGATGTTCGGCTATGCCACAAACGAGACTCCCGAGCTCATGCCTTATCCTATCTCTCTGGCTCATAAGCTGACCAGACAGTTGACAAAAGTTCGCAAGGACGGTACTCTCGACTATCTGCGCCCGGACGGAAAGAGTCAGGTCTCTGTGGAGTATGACGAGAGCGGAAAACCGATTCGCCTGGAGGCGGTGGTACTTTCTACTCAGCACGACGAGGAAGTATCTCAGGAGCAGATTCACGCAGATATCAAAAAGTATGTGTTTGACCCCGTGCTTCCCGAGGAACTTGTTGATGAAAATACCAAGTTCTTTATCAATCCCACCGGACGTTTTGTTATCGGTGGCCCTCAGGGGGATGCGGGACTTACCGGGCGTAAGATTATTGTGGATACCTACGGCGGATATGCCCGCCACGGCGGCGGCGCTTTCTCCGGAAAGGACTGCACAAAGGTTGACAGAAGTGCAGCCTACGCGGCAAGATATGTGGCAAAGAATATTGTGGCAGCAGGGCTTGCGGAAAAGTGTGAGATTCAGCTGTCCTACGCAATCGGTGTGGCGCAGCCCACCTCTATCATGGTGGATACCTTCGGCACCGGAAAGCTGAGTGATGAAAAACTGGTGGAAATTGTACGTGAGAACTTCGATCTGCGTCCCGCCGGAATTATCAAGATGCTGGATTTGCGCAGACCCATTTACAGGCAGACTGCCGCATACGGTCATTTCGGACGCGACGATATCTCTCTTCCCTGGGAGGCAGTCGACAAGGCAGAGAGCCTGAAGAAGTATTTGCAGTAACAGTTTAGCAGGAGACGAAAGTCTGATTCACGCTTGTTGGGGAAAATTTCCTTAACAAGCGTTTTTTTTCGGGAGGATATTTTTACAGTGATGAGAAAGCCGGCGGAGTGAACGTGGGCAGTGCTGTCGGAAACAGTATATTTGGCTCAATCCTCCACTTTACAAATTCCGCTGTTTTCAGTATATTGGAATGGTAGAGTTACAGGAAAGGGAGCAGAGTTATGGCATTTGCACATCTTCATGTTCATACGGAATATTCTCTTCTGGACGGTTCCAACAAAATAAAAGAATATGTAGCGCGGGTGAAACAGCTGGGAATGAACAGTGCAGCCATTACGGATCACGGCGTCATGTACGGTGTGATTGATTTTTACCGTGCTGCAAGGGCAGAGGGTATTAAGCCTATTTTGGGCTGTGAGGTCTATGTGGCTCCCAACTCCAGATTTGACAAGGAACTTACCGGCGGCGAGGACAGATATTATCATCTGGTTCTTCTGGCAGAGAATAATACCGGATATGCAAATCTGGTAAAAATTGTGAGCAAAGGCTTTACGGAGGGTTATTACTATAAACCCCGTGTGGATATGGAGGTATTAAATCAGTTCCATGAGGGCATTATTGCACTGTCTGCCTGCCTGGCAGGTGAAGTGCAGAGATATATTGTCAAGGGACTGCCTGACGAAGCCAGAAAGGCTGCAAGAAAGTATGAAGCCTGCTTCGGAAAAGGGAACTATTTTCTGGAATTGCAGGATCATGGTATTCCGGAGCAAAAACTGGTGAACACAGAGCTTCTGAAAATGAGCCGTGAACTGGACATCCCGCTGGTGGCTACCAATGATGTCCATTACACCTATGCCGAAGATGCGGAGCCTCATGATATTCTGCTGTGCCTCCAAACAGGAAAAAAACTGGCGGACGAGGACAGGATGCGTTATGAAGGCGGCCAGTATTTCGTAAAAAGCGAAGAGGAAATGAAAGGGCTGTTTCCCTACGCTTGGGAAGCAGTGGAGAATACTCAGGTTATTGCCGACCGCTGTAATGTGGAGATTACCTTTGGAGAGACAAAACTGCCCCATTACGAGGTGCCGGAGGGCTATGACTCCTGGACCTACCTAAACAAATTGTGTGACGATGGTCTGAAGGAACGTTACGGGGACGGAAACCGGCCTGCAGGTGAGACAGGGCAGACACTCAGGGAGAGACTGGACTACGAATTGGGTGTCATTAAGACCATGGGTTATGTGGATTATTTCCTCATTGTGTGGGATTTTATCAATTATGCCAAGTCCAACGGTATTCCTGTGGGGCCCGGGCGAGGATCCGCGGCGGGGAGTATAGTCTCCTATTGCCTGAAAATAACGAATATTGATCCCATCCGTTATGATTTGCTGTTTGAGCGTTTCCTAAATCCGGAGCGTGTATCCATGCCCGATATTGACGTGGACTTTTGCCCCAACGGCAGACAGGCGGTCATTGATTATGTCAGCAAAAAATACGGAGCTGAAAAGGTAGTGCAGATTGTCACCTTTGGTACTTTGGCTGCTAAGGGTGTTATCAGAGATGTGGCCCGCGTTATGGATTTGCCTTATGCGCTGGCGGACTCCATCGCAAAAATGGTGCCAAATGAATTGAATATCACGCTGGATTTGGCATTGGAGAAAAATCCTGAGTTCCGCAAGCTTTATCAGGAGGACGAACAGGTGCATAGTCTGATTGATATGTGTAAGCGGTTGGAAGGGCTGCCCAGGCATACCGGTATGCATGCGGCAGGTGTTGTCATCTGTCCCAAGGCGGCAGATGAATTTGTCCCTTTGTCCAGAGGAAGCGACGGTTCCATCACTACCCAGTTTACCATGACCACGTTGGAGGAGCTTGGTCTGCTGAAGATGGACTTTTTGGGGTTGAGAAACCTGACGGTAATCCGTGATGCGGTCAACTTTATCGAAGAGACTACGGGAAAACACATTGATATTGACAATATCGACTACAATGACCCGCAGGTGTTGGCATCTATCGGAACCGGAAAGACGGACGGAATATTTCAGCTGGAGAGTCCGGGGATGAAGAACTTTATGAAAGAACTGCGTCCCCAGAGCCTGGAGGATATTATTGCGGGAATCTCTCTGTATCGTCCGGGTCCCATGGACTTTATTCCGAAATATATCAAGGGAAAAAACAGCAATGCGGCGGTAGCTTATGCCTGTCCTCAGCTGGAACCGATTTTAAAGCCTACCTACGGTTGTATTGTCTATCAGGAACAGGTAATGCAGATTGTCCGTTCGCTGGGTGGATATACCATGGGACGAAGCGACCTGGTGCGCCGTGCCATGAGCAAGAAAAAGCAGGCTGTAATGGAAAAAGAGCGTGCAAACTTCGTCTACGGAAACAAGGAAGAAGGCGTTCCGGGCTGTGTATCCAAGGGAATCAGCGAAGAGGTGGCGACGGGCATCTATGACGAAATGATGGACTTTGCCAAGTATGCGTTTAACAAGTCCCATGCGGCATGTTATGCGGTTGTGACTTTACAGACTGCCTGGCTGAAATATTATTATCCGGTGGAATTTATGGCGGCATTAATGACTTCTGTCATAGATAATCCCAAGAAACTTTCGGAATATATACTGACCAGCCGAAGCATGGGAATTGAACTGTTGCCGCCCGATATCAATGAGGGCCACAGCGGTTTCGCGGTGTCTGACGGCAAAATACGCTATGCGCTGACTGCAATCAAGAGCATCGGAAGACCGGTTATCGACGGAATCGTGGAGGAAAGAAAGCTTCGGGGACCCTTTACCAATCTGAAGGATTTCATCACCAGAATGGCAGATAAGGATCTGAATAAGCGCGCCATTGAGAATTTTATTAAGGCGGGAGCGCTGGACAGCCTGGGGGGAACCAGAAAACAGTTTATGAGTGTGTATGTCCAGATTATGGATCATATAACAAAGGATAAAAAGAGCAATCTGGCGGGACAGATGTCACTCTTTGACATAGCGGACGATTCCCAAAAAGATGAATTTGATATCCGTATGCCGGAGGTTGGAGAGTATACAAAGGATATGATGCTGGCCTTTGAAAAGGAAGTTCTGGGTATTTATCTGAGCGGTCATCCATTGGAATCCTACCAACAAATCTGGCAGAGATATATTACCAACACTACCAACGATTTTGCGCTGGACGAAGAGACAAACACTGTCCGCGTGGAGGATCAGACAGACGCGGTTGTGGGCGGTCTGATTGCTGACAAAACCATTAAGTATACCCGTAACAATCAGGTCATGGCCTTTCTGAATCTGGAGGACTTGGTGGGAAATGTGGAAATTGTGGTATTTCCCAGAGACTATGAAAAATATAGTGCAATATTGAACGAAGATGCAAAGATATTTGTCAAGGGCCGGGCTTCTGTGGAGGAGGATAAGGACGGAAAGCTGATTTGTGAGCAGATTGTCAGCTTTGAGGAAGCAGAGCAGGCAGGCGGAGCTCCGATTTTTCAGAGCCGAAGAGGCGGCTACGGCAGTTCGGGTCAGGGCTTTGGAGGCCGCAGAAATAACTATGGCAGTGCCGGCGGCCAGACTGTTTTTGCATCGGGCAAGAGTGAGCGGAGAATCTGGCTTCAATTTTCCGATGCGGGAAATTATCATAGCCGGGAACAGGAGTTGCTTGAGGCTATTGCAGATTCTGACGGAAACGACGATGTGGTAATCTTTTTAAAGAATACCAGAGAAATGAAGGTTTTGCCTCCAAACATGCGTGTAAATGCAGATGAGAGTCTGACGGTAAAGTTGCAGGAACTTTTTGGCGCTGAAAATGTAAAAACTGTAAAAACTCGTTAAATATCTAACGAAACCTATTGAAATACGCAGAAAAATGGATTAAAATGTGTATGTTCACATGCAGGAGGTAGGCTATGGCAAATGAGATAAAAACAATTGCAGTACTGACGAGTGGAGGAGATGCGCCGGGTATGAATGCGGCTATCCGTGCAGTTGTTCGTACCGCAATTTCCAGAGGATTGAAAGTAAAAGGTATTAAGAGAGGCTATATGGGCCTGTTAAATGAAGAGATTGTAGATTTGGAAGCCCGCAACGTGTCTGATATTATCCAGCGTGGCGGTACTGTCCTGGGTACGGCGAGATGTCTGGAATTCAAGAAGGCAGAGTACCAGAAGAAGGGCGCGGATATCTGCAAGAAGCATGGCATCGATGGTATCGTGGTAATTGGCGGAGACGGTTCCTACCGCGGGGCTCAGGCGCTTTCCAGACTGGGCATCAATACAGTGGGACTTCCCGGAACCATTGATCTTGACATTGCGTGCACTGATTACACCATCGGTTTTGATACTGCGGTAAATACTGCCATGCAGGCAATTGACAAGGTAAAGGATACATCTTCCTCTCATGAGCGTTGCAGTATTATTGAGGTTATGGGACGAAATGCAGGATATATCGCCCTTTGGTGCGGAATCGCAAACGGCGCGGAGGATGTGCTTATCCCCGAAAAATATGATTACAACGAGCAGGAAATTATTAATCATATTATCGACAGCCGTAAGAAGGGCAAAACCCATCACATTATTATTAATGCAGAGGGCATTGGACATTCTACCTCCATGGCACGGAGAATCGAAGCGGCTACCGGTATTGAAACCCGGGCTACCATCCTCGGCTACATGCAGCGAGGCGGCAATCCTACTGCAATAGATCGTTATTATGCTTCAATTATGGGAGCTTATGCCGTGGATATTATGCTTCAGGGCAAGACCAACAGAGTGGTAGGCTATAAGAAGGGACAGTTTGTTGACTTCGATATCGAGGATGCTCTGAAGATGGAGAAGGGCATTGACGAGTATCAGTTTGAGGTTGCACATCTGTTGACTGTTTAAGAATTTGTTTATATGGCAAATGCAAGGCGGCTTTCCCGGAAAGGGAGGCCGCTTACTTTATAGCTGTTGCGTAAAGCCTATGCGGTATGATATGCTGTAAGTATCGATGCGGCAGAGCAATGCGGTAAAGTATCGAAGAGAAGAGGAGATGCGAAATGATTACCAGCAGTGCAAACCAGAAGGTAAAGCAGGTGGTGCAATGGCAGACAAAAGCCAGGGAAAGGCGCAGTGCGGGAGTGTTTCTGACGGAGGGGTTCAAGATGTTTGAGGAGGCTCCGGAGGAGGCTATCAGAGAGGTATATTTGTCACAGGAAGCACTGGCGAGGGCGGATTCCCAGCCGATATTGCGGAAAAAGTTGGACAGGGTTGGCTTTGAAACCGTGTCGGATGAGCTGTTCGCAAAAATGTCAGACACCAGGACGCCTCAGGGGATTTTGTGTGTAATGAAGCAGCCACACTATGACCTGGACAAATTGCTTGACGTGCCGACACCATTGCTGGTTGTATTGGAAAAACTGCAAGATCCCGGTAATCTGGGAACCATTGTGCGAACAGGGGAAGGTGCGGGCGTAACGGGAATTATTATGAGCTGTCAGACGGTTGATATTTTTAATCCAAAGGTGATAAGGGCAACCATGGGGTCTATCTTCAGAGTCCCTTTTTTATATGTGGACAATTTGAAAGATGCGATACTCAAGATGCAGGAAAGAGGAATACATACCTATGCAGCTCATCTTGCCGGGAAAAAGTATTACGACAGTTTTTCTTTCCGGGAAGGGACGGCTTTTCTGATTGGGAATGAAGGAAACGGACTGAGCAGGGAGACATCGGAGCTGGCAGGGGAATATCTGAAGATTCCCATGGAAGGTAAGGTTGAATCTCTAAATGCAGCAATTGCAGCTTCGCTGTTGATGTACGAAGCCCACAGGCAACGAAGCTACGCCGGAAGCAATTAGTGAGTACGGATATTTTCCCCGGTGGGAATACGGTCACATATTATTTATAGAAGAAAGAGGGAGGCCAGATAATGAAAATAGGATTTATCGGTTTGGGAAATATGGCAACTGCCATGATTGGAGGTATGCTGGGAAAGGGGCTGGTGGAATCACAGGATGTCATAGGATCCTCAAAAACAAGTGCCACCGCGGAGAAGATTAAGACAAGATTTAATATAACAACCGTTCTTGATAATAAAAAAGTTGCAGCGGAATCAGACATTTTGTTCTTGGCTGTAAAACCGTTGTTCTTTCCGGAAGTAATCGAAGAAATCCGCTCTGCCGTGAAGGCGGAGACCCTTGTGGTGAGCATAGCGGCGGGAAGAACTCTCGGCTATCTCAAGGAGGCTTTCGGAAGACCTGAATTGAAAATTGTCCGCTGTATGCCCAACACACCGGCGCTGGTTCTGGAGGGGTGTACCGGGATATGCGCGGGAGATGAGGTTTCTGAGGAGGATTTGGAGAAGGTGGTGACGCTCATGGAGTCCTTCGGCAAGGCCAGTGTGGTTCCCGAGAGACTGATGGACGTTGTGGTGGGAGTCAGCGGAAGTTCTCCTGCCTATGTATTTATGTTTATAGAAGCGATGGCTGATGAGGCTGTGGCGGCAGGAATGCCAAGAAAGCAGGCATATGAGTTTGCAGCGCAGTCCGTTCTGGGAAGCGCTAAAATGGTATTGGAGACGGAAAAACATCCCGGTGAACTGAAGGATATGGTATGTTCTCCCGGCGGAACCACCATTGAGGCAGTCAAGGTGCTGGAGGAAAAGGGAATGCGCGCTGCTGTGATGGACGCCATGGAGGCATGCATCGAGAAATCGCGGAGCATGTCATAAATGAACAGCTCAGCCATGGCTGAACTGAGTCTCGATGCAGAAACTTGACAAATATTTTAATGTCTGCTATGATACCTTCCGTAACAAATTTAACAACTTTGTAATAAATTTATTAAGAAAACGGAATAATTCTAGTTGAGATTTGTTTCGGAGGTAAAGAAAATGGCAAAAAGCAGAAGGCTGTTTGCTGCGGTGTCAGGATTGCTTCTATCCTTTTTCCTGACAGTGCAGATGAACATGACCGTTCAAGCCGGCGGCAGTGATTCCCTGGAGTATTTGCGTGGCGGCGTGGCGGCTCTTTTAAACCCCGATGTTACCAATTCCACCGAAATTGTAAATGCTACTGCAAGGGAACTGAACCTGAGCCTTTGGGAGAAAGAGGAAGACGAGCGCGTAAGCAATCTGGTCATGGCAAATGTGAAGAGTGCGCTCAACGTAAGAAGTGATACCAGCGAGACGGCCGATAAAGTCGGAAAGCTGTATAAGGACTGTGGCGGAACAATCCTGGACAGAAGAGACGGATGGACCAAGCTTCAATCGGGTAATATCATCGGATGGGCATCCGATGAATATTTGTTGTTTGGTGAGGATGCACTGGCTCTTGCCAATGATGTGGGAAAAATGATTGCCACTGTCAATACCGAGACTCTTCGTGTCAGAATGGAACCCAACACGGAAGCGGGCGTGTACGGTTTGCTTCCCAAGGGAGAGATTGTGGAAGTGATAAAGAATGACGAGGAGAGCGGCTGGGTATGCATCGATTATGAGGGCAGTGACGGCTATGTATCCGCAGAATATGTAGAACTGGATTTCCTGATTGACGCAGGAGAGACTATTGATGAAATTAAAGCCCGTGAGGCGGCTGAAGCGGAGGCAAAGCGCCATGTGAATTACGGCGCATATACGACCGATGCCGATACGACTCTGTTACTGGCAGCACTGATTCAGTGTGAAGCCGGAGGAGAGCCTTACGAGGGACAGGTGGCAGTGGGTGCGGTCGTCATGAACCGTGTGAGAAGTGCTGCGTATCCGGACAGTATCCACGGTGTTATTTATGCATCCGGACAGTTTACACCCGCTATGAGTGGAAAGGTAAACAGAGTGTATGAATCCGGGAGGATTTACGAAAGCTGCATCAGAGCAGCCGAGGAGGCTCTGTCCGGAGTGTCGAATGTAGGTGACATGACACACTTCCGACGCAATAACGGTCGTGAGGGTCTGGTAATCGGAAATCACGTATTCTATTAAAATCATGAGAATGGGCGGTACTACCGGCAGGGGGTACCGCTTTTTTACATACGACGCACGATAAAGACACTCATCGTGCAAAGAAACGGATTGCCTGAAAGAAGAATTTAAGATATAATAGGCACATAAGAAAACCAAGCGACGCCGAAGGCGGCATTTGGTTTTCACGTGCCATTAACGAGCAAACAGGTATGCGGAAGCGAAACTACGCTGAAAGCGCGGGTTTGCAAAATAGGTAAAGGAGTGAATCAGATGACTGAAAACATGATTTTCTGGCTTGTACTGTTGATCGTTGCCATTGTTGTGGAGGTGCTGACCATGGGGCTGACTACAATATGGTTTGCCGGCGGTGCACTGGTGGCAATTCTGGCAACTCTTCTGCACGCACCTATCTGGCTCCAGGTTATTCTTTTTATGGCAGTGTCCCTGCTGCTGTTGTTCTTTACGAGGCCGGTTGCTGTGAAGTATTTTAACAAAGACCGGGTAAAGACTAATGTGGAGAGCATGGTGGGCCGTCAAGCCGTTGTGACAGGAGAAATTGACAATATACAGGGAATCGGCCAGGTGACCTTAGGCCGTCAGGAGTGGTCGGCAAGAAGTGCGGATGATACAATGAGAATTCCTTTGGGAAGTGTGGTTGATGTTGTTTCTGTCAGCGGAGTTAAGCTGATTGTAAAGCCTGATGAACAGATGAAGAAGCTGAATCCCGACAGCGCGAAGGAACAGGTTCCGGAGCCCATGAGCGTTTCTCAGATGGAGGAGATGGAATCTCAGAGACCGGAGCAGTAAAGCGCCGGAATCACGAGATAACATAAATAAGAGTGCGTACTGTCACGAATACAGTACAGAAAGAGGTAAAATATGGGATGGATATTAATTGCATTGGTTGTTCTTATTCTCATCATCCTTGTGTCCTGCTTTAAGATTGTTCCTCAGGCACAGGCATATGTGATTGAGCGTTTGGGAGCTTATCAGGGGACATGGTCTGTAGGCTTTCATGTAAAGGTTCCTTTTATCGATAAGGTTGCAAGACGTGTAAACTTAAAAGAGCAGGTGGCTGACTTCCCGCCTCAGCCCGTTATCACAAAGGATAACGTAACCATGAGAATCGATACTGTTGTATTCTACCAGATTACAGACCCCAAGCTGTTCACCTATGGCGTTGAGAATCCCATGATGGCTATCGAGAATCTGACGGCTACCACCCTTCGTAACATCATCGGTGACCTGGAACTGGACCAGACATTGACCAGCCGTGAGACCATCAATACCAAGATGCGTGCAGCCTTGGATATCGCTACAGACCCTTGGGGTATCAAGGTAAACCGTGTTGAGTTGAAGAATATCATTCCTCCCGCAGAGATTCAGAATGCCATGGAGAAGCAGATGAAGGCTGAACGTGAGAGACGTGAAGCCGTTACCCGTGCAGAAGGTGAAAAGAAGGCAAAGATTCTGGAGGCAGAAGGCGCCAAGGAGTCCGCTATTCTCCGTGCAGAGGCTGATAAACAGTCCGCTATCCTTCGCGCAGAGGCTGAGAAGGAAAAGATGATTCGTGAGGCAGAAGGTGAAGCTGAGGCTATCCTGAAGGTACAGCAGGCAAATGCAGACGGTATCAGAATGCTGAAAGAAGCGGGAGCTGACGAGGCAGTACTGAAGATTAAGAGTCTGGAAGCCTTCGAGAAGGTGGCTGACGGCCAGGCTAATACCATTCTTCTTCCCTCCGAGCTGCAGGGCATTGCAAGTCTTGCAACCGCATGGAAGGAAGTCGGCAAAAAGTAATTTTGCATCATTTATAGGATATCCAGGAAGCCGGTTCTTTCGTGAACCGGCTT
Organism: Acetatifactor sp.; assembly: GCA_016303085.1. Taxonomy (GTDB): domain Bacteria; phylum Bacillota; class Clostridia; order Lachnospirales; family Lachnospiraceae; genus Acetatifactor. Next base: position 4,261 of record JAEDMI010000031.1, on the reverse strand, counting down.
CTTTTAATGTGGGTGCAGGGGGTTGAAAAACAGCTTGTGATAAGATATATTATAGAATATATTGGAGACAAATTAATGAATAGATAATAACAGAACATCATTTGGGAAAGGCAGGATGAGAATATGGATTTAAAGGGACGGGATTTTTTGAAACTGCTGGATTTTACACCGGAGGAAATTACATATCTTCTGGATGTGGCGACAGATTTAAAGGATAAAAAGAAAAAGGGGATTCCCGTGGATATCCTGCGGGGAAAAAATGTAGCCCTGATATTTGAAAAGACAAGCACCCGCACCAGATGTGCTTTCGAGGTAGCGGCGCATGACTTAGGGATGGGAACCACATACCTGGACCCTACAGGTTCCCAGATTGGCAAGAAGGAGAGTATCGCTGATACTGCCAGGGTTCTTGCCGGTATGTTTGAAGGAATCGAATATCGCGGCTTCGGACAGGAGATTGTGGAGGAACTGGCGAAGTATTCCAAGGTACCTGTCTGGAACGGATTGACAAACGAATTTCATCCCACCCAGATGTTGGCGGATTTGCTCACCATAAGAGAGCATTTCGGTTATCTGAAAGGGATTAAGCTGACATACATGGGAGATGCCCGTTACAACATGGGAAATTCTCTGATGGTGGCATGTGCTAAGATGGGCATGCATTTTGTGGCATGTACCACGAAAAAGTATTTCCCCGACAAGGCTCTGGTAGAGCAGTGCAAGGCTATTGCGGCTCAGACCGGCGGCAGCATTATACTGACGGAGGACGTGAAGGAAGGTACAAAGGGAGCCGATGTCATCTATACCGATGTATGGGTGTCCATGGGTGAGCCTGACGAGGTATGGACAGAGCGAATAAAGGAGCTTTCCCCTTATCAGGTAAATAAAGCAGCTATGGAGAATGCCGGTGAGAAGGCAATCTTCATGCATTGTCTGCCGGCTTTCCATGACTTAAAGACAAAAATCGGAGCCCAGATGGGTGAGCGCTTCGGCATTACGGAGATGGAAGTTACGGATGAGGTGTTTGAGTCGGAACAGTCGCTGGTGTTCGAGGAGGCGGAGAACCGCATGCACACCATCAAAGCGGTAATGTATGCTACGCTTGTATAGTATGTAAAGCGGTGACAGCCGTTTGAGGAGAAATATAATTTGCAATTTTTGACGAGTGTAAGGATGCCGGCCTAAGCGGGCAAGGTGTATTGCGATGAAAGCAGAAATATTATCTCTCCTGCGGGAGCGGGGAAGCTATGTCTCGGGACAGGAGCTGTGTGAGCATTTTGGCGTGTCACGCACTGCTGTCTGGAAGGCAATCAACCAACTGAAAAAAGAGGGTTACTGTATTCAGGCTGTGCAGAATCGAGGTTACCTGCTGGTATCGGAGGATGAGGTTTTCGGGCAGAACGAACTGGAAAGCCGAATGGATACCAAATGGGCGGGACATCCGGTGAGTTTTTATGATGCCGTCAACTCCACCAACCTTCGCGCCAAGCTGGACGCGGACAATGGTGCACCGGAGGGTGCTCTGGTGGTGGCTGATATGCAGACGGCAGGCCGGGGAAGACGTGGCAGAACCTGGAGCAGCCCGGCGGGGCTGAATGTTTATTTCACATTAATACTAAAGCCGCAATATGTACCGGATAAAGCATCCATGGTGACTCTGGTGATGGCATTGGCGGTGGCCGAAGGGATTCGTGAAACCTGTGGGGTGGAGGCCGGCATCAAGTGGCCCAACGATATTGTGGCAAACGGGAAAAAGATCTGCGGCATTCTGACTGAAATGAGCGTGGAGAGGGACTTTATACATCATGTGGTTATCGGCGTCGGTATCAATGTGGGGTTACAGGAGTTTGCGCCGGAACTTGCGGCAACAGCTACAAGCCTGCAGGCAGAATGCGGGAGAAAGGTTCCCAAGGCAGCGCTGGTTGCAAATATTATGAAGGCTTTTGAAAAGCATTACGAGGTCTTTCGTGGGAAGGCGGATCTGTCGGGGCTGATTGGCAGTTATAACGAAATGCTGGTGAACCGGGACAGGGAGGTTCGTGTTCTGGATCCTAAGGGTGAATACAATGGGATAGCCCGCGGTATTAATGAAGTGGGCGAACTGCTGGTGGAACTGCCGGATGGGCGCGTGGAAAAGGTGTACGCAGGTGAGGTATCGGTTCGGGGAATTTACGGATACGTATAGAAAGAGAGGCTTACTATGGCGAAAACAGTGCTCTGTGGGGCAAACGCCTATGAGATGAAATATTATTTTAACGAGCAGTTCAACGGGATTCCGGATTCCATTAAGGAGGAACTGCATATAATATGTGTTCTCTTTACCGAGGAGGTGGGCGGTGTGTTTACTATCGCCTTTGAGGAGGACGGAACTGTTGTGATGGAGACAAATGCGGATGATGACGACATTTATTACGATGAAATCAGTAGTGGGCTGTTGGTGTCTGAGGTGCGCAGAAACAGGCAGGAGCTTTTTGAATCGTTGAGCCTGTACTACAGGGTATTTATTTTGAAGGAAGATGTAACCGCACTGTTAGACGAAGAAAACGCTTAAAATGTCTGTGATATCTGTGGCAGCAGAATTGGGAGGCCGGAGAGAAGATGATATTAGTAATTGATGTGGGAAATACGAATATGACTCTTGGTGTGTACGATGGGGAGAAACTGAAATGTACCTTCCGTATGATGACCAAGACTCCCAGAACCTCGGATGAGTATGGTGTGATGATTACTCAGCTGCTAAAAAACAAGGGTATTGAGGCTACCGGGCTGGAGGGCTCCATTGTGGCCAGTGTGGTTCCCGATGTGATGCATTCCCTGCTGGGTTCGCTGGTTAAGTATACCGGAACCCGACCTGTGATTGTGGGACCGGGGATTAAGACGGGAATCCGTATTATTACGGAGGACCCAAGAGCAATCGGTGCAGATCGCATCGTGGATGCAGTGGCAGCCTATGAGAAGTACGGCGGCCCGGTTTTGGTGCTTGATTTCGGAACCGCCACCACCTATGACCTGATTACGGAAAAGGGCGAGTTTGCTGCGGGGGTTACCGCTCCCGGAATCCGAATCAGTTCGGAGGCGCTCTGGACTCAGGCAGCGAAGCTGCCCAACTTTGAAATCAGAAAGCCGAAGAGCATACTGGCTCAGGAAACCATCAGCAGCATGCAGGCGGGGCTGGTATACGGACAGATAGGACAAACGGAATATATTATCCGCAAGATGCAGGAGGAGAGCGGTATCAAAAACCTGAAGGTAGTAGCTACCGGAGGTCTGGGAAGACTGATTGCGGACGAGACGGATTCCATCCACATCTATGACAGTTCCCTGACCTTGGACGGACTTCGGATTATCTATGAAAAAAATAATTGCAGATAAGATAAAATTATAAGAAGGAGTAATCGTGACAAAACTGACAATCGGCAATGTGACTCTGGATAACAACGTAATCTTGGCTCCCATGGCAGGCGTGACAGACCTGCCATTTCGTTTGCTGTGCCATGAAATGGGAGCGGGGCTTGTCTGTATGGAAATGGTAAGCGCCAAAGCCATTTATTACAATAACAAAAACACGGAGGAGTTACTGACTATTCATCCGGGGGAGACGCCTGCGTCTCTACAGCTTTTCGGTTCCGACCCTGAAATCGTGGCAGATATGGCGGCACGAATTGAGGAGCGTCCTTTTGCTATTCTGGATTTTAACATGGGCTGTCCTGTGCCAAAGGTAGTGAACAACGGGGAAGGTTCCGCGCTGATGAAGAATCCGAGACTGGCAGAAGAACTGCTGACGAAGCTGGTAAAGGCGGTAAAAAAGCCTGTCACCGTGAAAATCCGCAAGGGCTTTGACGAGGACAGCGTGAATGCGGTGGAGATTGCGAGGATTGCAGAAAGCTGCGGCGTGGCTGCCATAGCAGTACACGGCCGTACCAGAGCTCAGTATTACAGCGGGATAGCGGATTGGGATATCATCCGGCAGGTGAAAGAGGCGGTAAAAATACCCGTCATCGGTAATGGGGATGTGGACAGCCCCCGTGCGGCAAAAGCCCTGCTTGAGACTACGGGTTGCGACGGTGTCATGATCGGCCGGGCAGCTCAGGGAAATCCATGGATTTTCCGTGAGACGGTGCGGTTTCTGGAGGACGGAACCCTGCTTCCGAAGCCGGACAAAAAAGAGAAGAAAGAAGTGATTCTACGCCATGCGGCGCTGCAGCTGGAGACAAAGGGAGAGTACACCGCAGTCAGAGAAATGCGGAAGCACCTGGCCTGG